>JBKHVJ010000197.1:0-7972 GCA_046570145.1 Alphaproteobacteria bacterium | reverse complement strand
CATGAGGTGCTGATCACCATCGAGGAGGGATCGGTCGGTGGCTTCGGCAGCTTCGTGCTGCAGTTCCTGGCGACGGCGGGCCTGCTGGACGGTGGGCTGAAGATCCGACCGATGGTGCTGCCGGACCTCTATCTCGACCACGACGCGCCGGCCAAGCAGTATGAGACGGCCGGCCTGACCGCCCAGAACATCGTCCGCACCGCGCTTCAGGCGCTGGGCATCGAGAGTGCAGCGGCGCGGGCCTGACCGCCGATCGGGATCGCCAAGCCACCCGAAACCATCCGAATGTCGTAATGCCATTTGTCTAGGAAAGTTTCGGGTTGTTGGACTGGTGCCGAGCGCGAACGACGCCTTACACTGCCTAGGCTGGAATGGTAGCTCATCCGTAACGATGGTTGCGCCGGCAGCATGCGGGACGGCTATGGGATCAGGGGCGATGGCGCACATCATGGCGGTCACGGCGTACCGGAACGCGGAATTCGGGACGGATCCCGGCGCGGGGCGGGCGGCGGAAGCCAGCGGTTCCAGCATCGACGATCCGGCGCTGCTGCGTTGCCTGCTCGACCAGATGCCGACCCCCACCGCCTTGGTGGAGGGGGAGGGCGACGGCTGCAGCTTCGCCAATGCCGCCTTCCGCGCGCTGGGTGTGGTTGCGGGCTCCGGCATGGCGGAGAGCTTTTCCGCCCTGTCCCCGGCTTTGCTGGTGGAAGCGCGCAAAAGCGGCCGGCCGCAGCGCAGCCGGGCCGCGAGTGACCGCGCACCGGATGGCGAACGGTTCTGGGACGTGTGCGTCACCCCGATGCTGGGCCTCAACGGTGTCGTCCGCGCCCTGATCGTCACTGCGGAAGAGACGCCGGAGTCGGTCGCCGAGCACGACCGGCGCCTCCGTGACGTCAGCCACCGGCTGAAGAACACGTTGCAACTGGTCTCCAGCCTGCTGACGCTGCAGACGCTGTCCAGCAAGGATCCCGAGGTACGCCGCGCCCTTCAAAGCGCCGGCGGCCGCGTCGGCATCGTCATCCAGGCCCACCAGCGCACCCACGGCGCTTTGCGCGCCGGCACCGTCGACATGGCGCCGCATCTGCGGGAACTCTGCCAGGAGTTGGAAGCGATGCTTCCCGGCGCCCACCGCATCCATGTCGCCGCGGAGGCGACGGAGATGCCGGTGGACTCCATCATCCCCTTCAGCCTGATCGTCAGCGAACTGGTCGGCAACGCCGCCCGCCATGCATTTCCGGCCGGAGCGCCCGGTACCATCGATGTGCGGCTCGGCCGTTCCGGCAGCGATACGGTCCGCCTGGAGATCTCCGACCGGGGCACCGGCATGCCGGCCGGGCTGGACATCGCCCGTGCAACCACCCTGGGGCTGAAGGTCGTGCGCGCCTTCGTCGGACAGTTGCGCGGCAGAATGACCGCGGACAGCAGCCCCTATGGCACCCGTGTGACCGTCGACTTTCCCGCCGCCTGACGAATCCGATCCCCGGGGGCTTGCCCTTCCGGCCGTTCCGCGTCAGGAATGCGCCGGCAAGGGCATGAGCGAAGGGCTGACGGCATGGCACGGATAAGGGCGGATGTGGCGCTGGTGGAGCGCGGGCTGGCGGAGAGCCGGGCCAAGGCGCAGGCGCTGATCCTGGCCGGTCTGGTCTATTCCGATACCAAGCGCATCGACAAGGCCGGCGACCTGATCGCGGCGGAAGCCCCGTTGGCCGTCAAGGGGCAGGATCACCCCTGGGTGTCGCGGGGCGGGTTGAAGCTGGTGAAGGGCCTGGACGTCTTCGCCATCGATCCGGCGGGCCTGACCGCGGTCGATGTCGGCGCCTCCACCGGCGGCTTCACCGACGTGTTGTTGACCCGCGGCGCCGCCAAGGTCTATGCCGTCGATGTCGGCCATGGGCAGTTGGCTTGGAAGCTGCGCAACGACGCGCGCGTGGCGGTGATGGAGAAGACCAACGCCCGTCATCTGACCTCGGCGGAGATCCCCGACCCGGTCGACTTGGTCGTGTGCGACGCCAGTTTCATCGGGTTGGAAATCGTATTGCCGGCGGCGCTGGACCTGGTGGTTCCCGGCGGTCGGCTGGTCGCCCTGATCAAGCCGCAGTTCGAAGTCGGAAAGGGCCGCGTCGGCAAGGGCGGCGTGGTGCGCGAACCGGAATTGCATAGGGAAGTCTGCGACCGCATCCGCGCCTGGCTGGACGCACGGCCGGGCTGGCGGGTTCTTGACGTCACCGAAAGTCCGATCACCGGGCCGGAAGGCAACAAGGAGTTCCTGATCGGGGCGGTGAAGGACCGGCTCTGACCTGGATGGAACCACAATTCCTGACGAGAGCGTCCACAAGCCGGCACTCGGCTGGGCTCTTTCTCGAAGCGGAAAAGCGGGGCGGCAGCGGGAAATCTTGCGGTAGGAATGCTGACAACCGGGATGCCGTGATTTGGGTATGGAAATCCGAGCGGTGCCGCTGCATGCGACCGCTTTGCTCATGCAACGTGAAAGCCATCGACCCTAGGACAGGAGGCTTATCTGGATCGATGGCACACGACGTCATGGCCGACCTGCCGTCGGCCGGAGGGCGAAGCGCAGCGCAGCGCAGCGTAGCGCGCATCTTCGAGGAATGCACCGTGCGGCTGAAGCGGGACTGGGACAACCCGCGCATGCGTAAGCTTCTGTACCGCGGCATGCAGGTGCTGTGGCCGGTGGCCGGCACCGCCAGCCTCGTGGTGCTGACGATCTACGTCCTCTACAGCCAGTTCCTATGCTGACCGTGCAGACGGCACGGAATTGGGTTTGTGGCGCTCCGAGACACGCATCCCGGGGCGTCACACCCTGTTTTCCGAGCCTTCAGCCCCATATGCTCCAAGGTGTCCCGCCGATGGCACTGCGGCGGGCCAGGAACCGTGTCGATCAAAATCGAATAAGGACAGAATTCCATGGTGGAAAAGACGCAACTCTCTCGCCGGCGCCCAATTTCCATTTTCAGGGAATTCATGGAAAGCGAAGCGTCGGGTGGCATTCTTCTGATGATCGCCGCGGCGCTTGCCCTGATCGTTGCGAACTCCCCCCTGTCGGGCGTCTATTTCGGCACGCTGCACAGCTATGTGCTGGGGCTGAGCATCGGGCATTGGGTCAATGACGGCCTGATGGCGGTCTTCTTCCTGCTGGTCGGGCTGGAGATCAAGCGGGAGATGCTGGACGGCCAGCTCTCCACCTGGTCGCGCCGGATCCTGCCGGGAGTGGCGGCGGCCGGCGGCATGCTGGTCCCCGCCCTCATCTATGTGGGCTTCAACAGCAGCGATCCGGAAACGATCCGCGGCTGGGCCATTCCGGCGGCGACGGATATCGCCTTCGCCCTGGGCGTCCTGTCGCTCCTCGGGCCGCGCGTGCCGACCTCCCTCAAGATCTTCCTCACAGCCTTGGCCATCATCGACGATCTCGGTGCCGTCATCATCATCGCCCTGTTCTATACCGCCGACCTGTCGATGCCGGCCCTGGGTGCGGCGGCGCTCATCCTGGCGGCGCTGATCGCCCTGAACCGCTTCGGCGTCCAGACGCTCTGGCCCTACCTTATTCTCGGCGCGGGCCTGTGGGGCGCGGTTCTCCTGTCTGGCGTCCATGCGACGCTGGCGGGCGTCACCCTTGCGCTGACAATTCCGCTTCGTCCCGCACCGGGCAAGCCGGACGACATGCACTCCCCACTGCACCGGCTGGAGCATGGCATCCACGGTTGGGTGGCCTACCTGATCGTCCCCGTCTTCGGCTTCGCGAATGCAGGCGTGTCCTTCGCCGGCATGGACGCGTCGATCCTGACGGGCTCTCTCCCGCTGGGCATTGCGCTCGGCCTGTTCCTGGGGAAGATGGTGGGAGTGTTCGGAACCGCCTGGCTCACCGTTCGCCTTGGCTTCGCCGACATGCCGGCCGGTGCGAACACGGCACAGCTTTTCGGCGTCTCCCTGCTGTGCGGAATCGGCTTCACCATGAGCCTGTTCATCGGAGCCTTGGCCTTCCCCGCTTCGCCAGAACTCGGCGATGCGGTCAAGGTCGGAGTCTTCGCGGGTTCGCTTCTGTCCGCGACCTCCGGCGCCCTGCTTCTGCGCCTCGTATCGCGGAAGGCCGATGGTCCGGCCCCTCGGTACGCGAAAGCCGATCGGAACGCGGCGTAACAACGGCAGGTGAACGGCGCCTCCGCTCCCGGGGGCGCCAGCGGGCGGGAGCGATGTGGCAGAGTCCGGGCGGTTGGGTCTAAGCGGTTGGCTTTCCGTCGAGACGGTCCAAAATCTCCTGCGCCTGGGCCAGAAGGGAATCGCGCGCGGCGGATAGCCGTTCCAGGGCTGTTTGCGATTGCCTGATCGTCCAAGTGGCGTGGTAGATTTGCCGATCGAGAACATCGATGTCCTTTTCGATGAACATCAGCCAGTCGCGGTCGGTCTGAATTTCGCGGTCGTTCATGATCGAGCCTCCCTTTTCCTATAATGATTCCGGCTGTGGGCATGCCCTCCCGAATTCAAGATGGCCGGATTTTCAGGAGGCGGCCCGCCATTCGGCGGCGGGCCGCCATCCTCCAAGACCGTCAACGTCAGTGTTTAGGCTTGGCGAGATCGAAGCGGTCGGCATTCATGACCTTCGTCCAGGCGGCAACGAAATCCTTCGCGAACTTCTCGTGGGAATCGCCACATGCATAGACCTCCGCGAAGGCGCGGAGTTGTGAATGCGCCCCGAAGATCAGGTCGACGCGGGTGGCCGTCCACCGGGATTCCCCGGTCTTGCGGTCCCGCCCTTCATAGATGCCGTCGGCATTCGGCGGCTGCCATTCCGTCGCCATGTCGAGCAGGTTGACGAAGAAGTCGTTCGTCAGCGTACCCGGCCGGTCGGTCAGAACGCCGTGCCTGGAACCGCCGGAATTGGCGCCGAGCACGCGCAGCCCACCGACCAGAACGGTCATCTCCGGCCCGGTCAGCCGCAGCAGAGCCGCCCGGTCCACCAGGGCCTCTTCCGGGATCATGAACTGCTGCTTCCTGCTGTGGAGATAGTTGCGGAAGCCGTCGGCCCGCGGTTCGAGCGCCGCGAAGGAGTCGACATCGGTCTGGTCCTGCGACGCATCCATGCGCCCCGGCGAGAACGGGACCTGCAGGGTCAAGCCGGCATCCTGCGCCGCCTTCTCAATCGCCGCACCGCCGGCAAGAACGATCAGGTCGGCGAGTGAAATCCTCTTGCCGCCGCTGGCGGATGCGTTGAAGTCGGACTGGATGGCCTCCAGCGTCTGCAGCACGGTCTGGAGTTGCGCCGGCTCATTCACCTCCCAATCCTTCTGCGGGGCGAGGCGGATGCGCGCACCGTTGGCGCCGCCACGCTTGTCGGAGCCGCGGAAGGTGGAGGCCGACGCCCAGGCCGCCGAAACCAGTTGCGGAACCGAAAGGCCGGAGGCGAGGATCCGCGCCTTGAGGGCCGCAATGTCCGCATCATCGACCAGGGGATGATCGAGCGGCGGGACCGGATCCTGCCAGATCAGCGTCTCCTTCGGCACAAGCGGACCGAGATAGCGCACCACCGGCCCCATGTCGCGATGGGTCAGCTTGAACCAGGCGCGGGCGAAGGCATCGGCGAACTGGTCCGGATTCTCGTGGAACCGCCGGGAGATCTTCTCATAGATCGGGTCGAAGCGCAGCGACAGGTCGGTCGTCAGCATCGTGGGCAGGCGCTTTTCCGATCCGGGGCAGGGGCCCGGGATCGAAGGCTCCGCATCCTTCGCCTGCCATTGCCACGCACCGGCGGGGCTCTTGGTCAACTCCCAGTCGAATTTGAACAGGTTGTCGAAGAAGTGGTTGCTCCACTTCGTCGGCGTCTGGGACCAGATCACTTCCGGGCCGCCGGTGATGGCGTCGGGTCCAAAGCCCGTGCCGTGCTTGGATTTCCAGCCGAGGCCCTGTTCTTCCAGCGCTCCGGCTTCCGGTTCCGGACCCATGGAGGACGGATCGCCCGCACCGTGGGTCTTGCCGAAGGTGTGGCCCCCAGCGATCAGTGCGACCGTCTCCTCGTCGTTCATCGCCATGCGGTAGAAGGTTTCGCGGATGTCCTTGGCTGCTGCCACGGGATCCGGGTTTCCGTTCGGCCCCTCCGGATTGACATAGATGAGTCCCATCTGCACCGCGCCCAGCGGATCGGCGAGCTGGCGTTCGCCGCTGTAGCGCTCGTCGCCCAGCCAGGTTCCTTCCGGCCCCCAGAACAGCTCCTCCGGCTCCCACGCATCCACCCGGCCGCCGGCAAAGCCGAAGGTCTTGAAGCCCATCGATTCCAGAGCGACGTTGCCGGCCAGAACCATCAGGTCGGCCCAGGACAGCTTGCGCCCGTATTTCTGCTTGATCGGCCACAGCAGACGGCGGGCCTTGTCGAGATTGGCGTTGTCCGGCCACGAGTTGAGAGGCGCAAAACGCTGCTGGCCGGTGCCGGCGCCGCCGCGGCCGTCGGTGATGCGGTAGGTGCCGGCGCTGTGCCATGCCATGCGGATCATCAGCCCGCCGTAATGGCCGAAATCCGCAGGCCACCAATCCTGGGAGTTCGTCATAAGGGCATGCAGGTCCTCGATCACCGCATCGAGATCAAGGGACTGGAACTCCTTGGCGTAATCGAACTCCTTTCCCATCGGGTCGGACAATGTCGAATTGCGGTGAAGCATCTCGATATCGAGGGCATTCGGCCACCAGTCGCGGTTCCTGCGGCTGCGACCGCCGCCCCCGGTGAATGGGCACTTGCCTGCGCTTTCGTCAATCCTCGCGTCCATCGTTTCCCTCCTGCAACGCTTATGGGTTTACGTGGCGGCAATAGATGCTCGGCAGCAAAAACTGTACGTCTCGCGAACAATAAGGTAAAATGGTCTTTGGTGATCGCTGTGATAAGGTAGGCTTATGATCCCCGGTTCCGTGACGCTCCGGCAGCTCCGCTATTTCGACGCGCTGGCGCATCACGCCCATTTCGGGCGCGCAGCGGCGGCCTGCGCCGTTTCGCAGCCGGCCCTGTCGATGCAGATCAAGGAACTGGAGGAGGCTCTGGGGGCGGCGCTCGTCGAACGGGGCAGCAGGAGCGTGCGGCTGACGGCCTTCGGGCAGGAGGCTTCCCTGCGCGTCCGCGAGATCCTGCATTCCGTCGACCGGTTGGGGGAGCTTGCGCATCTATCGCGAAGCCGGATCAGCGGCCGGCTGCGCATCGGCATGATCCCGACGATCGCACCCTATCTGCTGCCCGCCGTGATCGGGATCATCACGCGGGAGCATCCCCATGTCGAGATCGAGGTGCGTGAGGCGTTGACGTCGAAACTGATCGAAGAACTGGCCGAGGGGCGGCTCGACACCGCGATCACCGCATTGCCTGTGTTCGAGACGTCCCTGGCCGAGGCAGCGCTGTTCACGGAGGATTTCCTGTTGGTCCGACCTGCCGAGGATGCGGGAAAGCCGGTTCCCACTGGAGAAATGCTGCGCGAGATGCGGCTGCTTCTGCTGGAGGAGGGGCATTGCTTCCGCAATCAGGCCCTGTCCTTCTGCAACATGCCGTCCTCCTCGCCACGCAAGGCGCTGGAGGCGAACTCATTCTCGACACTCGTCCAGATGGTCAGGGTCGGAATGGGCGTGACGCTGGTCCCGGAGATGGCCGTCGACATGGAGACCGGCTCCGGTTCGGTGTCCGTCGTCCGCTTCAATGACCCGCAACCGTCCCGCACCATCGGCATGATCTGGCGCAAGACGAATCCATTGGACGCACAGTTCCAACAATTGGCGAAACTGCTGGGTCGGCCGCTCGATCAAAAAAGCCCGAAGGCCGGAGGGGCACCGCAGCCGGCCGCGGTGCCCGGCAGCCGTCAGTCGAAGCTGAAGCCCTGATCCTTCATGTAGATGTTCTTCACCTTGCACCAGTCGACGCTGAACTTTTCCGATTCATAACCGACCCAGTCGACCTTGAACGGAACGACGCAATTCCCTTCGTCGCTGC
>JBKHVJ010000196.1:0-35579 GCA_046570145.1 Alphaproteobacteria bacterium | reverse complement strand
GATGGTGACGGGGAAGATCACGATGACGGGGACGGGGGCGCAGCTTCTGGCCGACCCGGAGGTCCGCGCGGCTTATCTGGAAGGGGGTCACTGAGATGGAGACGATCCTTGGCTCTTCGGTTCCGGTCTTCGTGTTCCTGACGGTTCTGGTGTTCGGCGGCTGCGGCGTGCTGACCGGCCAGACCCTGGCGGAGGGGTGGAAGCCGGTGTCGAGCGTGCTGGCCTATTCGCTTCTGCTGGGGCTGGGCGACCGCTTCCTGGCCTGGGGCCTGTTCGGCGAGCAGTTGCTGTCGCTGTGGGGCTTCATCGTCCACACCGCGGTGATCGCCGTCATCACCCTCACCGCCCACCGCATCGCCATCGCAAGGCGCATGGTCAACCAGTATCCGTGGCTCTACGAGCGCGCCGGGCCCTTCGCCTGGCGGGAGAAGACGGGTATGGCCGAGGAAAAATAGTTCATTGGGAATAGGCCGTACGGCTGATTGGTGCCCGTGAAACTGTCGCACACCGCACCACTTGGGGTATGGTAATCTGGAAACCGCCGGAGGGGACCCGGCGGCAAGGCCCGCAAGGGCCGGGGGTATGTTGCAACAGGGACCATTCACAGAACAGGGAAGCACACCCATGAAATTCAAGCTGTCCCTTCTCGCCGCGATCGCGGCGACCGCGCTCTCCGCCACGGCCGCCAAGGCCGACATCGCGGTGGCCACCGCCGGTCCGATCACCGGCCAGTACGCCACCTTCGGCGAGCAGATGAAGAAGGGCATGGAACAGGCCGTCGCGGACATCAACGCCGCCGGCGGTGTCCTGGGCCAGAAGCTGAAGCTGGAAGTCGGGGACGACGCCTGCGATCCCAAGCAGGCCGTCGCCGTCGCCAACCAGCTGGCCAAGGCCGGTGTGAAGTTCGTGGCCGGCCACTTCTGCTCGGGCTCCTCGATCCCGGCCAGCCAGGTCTACGCCGAGGAAGGCATCCTGCAGATCTCCCCGGCTTCGACCAACCCGAAGCTGACCGAGCAGGGTCTGAAGAACGTCTTCCGCGTCTGCGGCCGTGACGACCAGCAAGGCCTGATCGCCGGCAAGTATCTGCTGGACAAGTACAAGGGCAAGAACATCGCCATCCTTCACGACAAGTCGGCCTACGGCAAGGGTCTGGCCGACGAGACGCAGAAGGCGCTGAACGCCGGCGGCCAGAAGGAAACCATCTACGAAGCCTACACGGCCGGTGAGAAGGACTATTCCGCCCTGGTGTCGAAGCTGAAGCAGGCGAACGTCGACGCCGTCTACATCGGTGGCTACCACACCGAGGCCGGCCTGATCGCCCGTCAGATGAAGGACCAGGGCATGAAGGCCATCATCGTGTCGGGTGACGCGCTGGTAACCAACGAGTACTGGGCCATCACCGGCGACGCCGGCGAGAACACCATGATGACCTTCGGCCCGGATCCGCGCGAGAAGCCGAACGCCAAGGCCGTCGTGGAGAAGTTCCGCAAGGCGGGCTACGAGCCGGAAGGCTACACCCTGTACACCTACGCCGCGCTCCAGATCTGGGCCGACGCGGTGAAGCAGGCGAACTCGACCGACGCTGCCAAGGTTGCCGAGGTCATGCGCAAGGGCAACTACGACACCGTCATCGGCAAGATCGGGTTCGACGCCAAGGGCGACGTCACCAGCCCGGCCTATGTCTGGTACAAGTGGCAGAACGGCCAGTACGCCGAAGTGAAGTAAGCGAAACGCTTTCACGTTCCGCTAAAAGGGGGCCGGCACTTTTGTGCCGGCCCTTTTTCTATTCGACCCGCCTTGGCACCGGGTCAGGGAATAGGTCGGGGAACATAAGCGACGGGTTGGGCCACGGACGGTAGCGCCGCGGCAATGGCCGGCGAGGAGAGGCCGGATACGACCCGACGACCCGACCGCTCGTTCAGCAGTCGTTCGGAGGTCCGCATCACCTCCCGCCAGAAGGCGGCGGCACGGGTGTGGTTGGCGGCCGTGAGTTCGACAAGACGAACGCGGCTCATTCGAATCGCGGTTTCACCCAGTTCATCAACCAGGCGGGTCGCGAAGACAAGCACGTCGAGATCGGTGTTCATGACTGCTATGAACCCACAGCCGGGACTTTTGTTCCAGCCTGAAAC
The DNA here is from genome assembly GCA_046570145.1 of Alphaproteobacteria bacterium. Classification (GTDB taxonomy): domain Bacteria; phylum Pseudomonadota; class Alphaproteobacteria; order Azospirillales; family Azospirillaceae; genus Azospirillum. Next base: position 33,447 of record JBKHVJ010000196.1, on the reverse strand, counting down.
CGCACTGCGGCAAAGGGTCATCGGGGGTGCTCCGGACGTGCTGCACTGCAGCAGCGCATCTGCAGCATCGGTCAACGGTCACCGAACGGACACTCGCCACGACGGGGGTGTTTTGTGGTTCAATGGCGCCCTTCACGGCGGCCGTGACGGCAGCCGGTATGGGATGGGTTTTGGAGAACGACAATGCGCAGAAAGCGCGAGGTGATCGAGGGTCAGATTTATCGCAAGCTGTCCCCCAGCGGCGGTTATTGGGAAGTGGTCGCCATCCGCAAGGACGGAATGGGCACCCAGCACGCCCAGATGAAGCGAACCGACGACCCGAAGACGCTGAAGACACTGTCGGTGTCGACCCTGCTCGATCCCCAGCAGTTCGAGATCGTCACCGAGTAGCGGCCTGTCCGACAATCACCTCGGGATATTGGGGCTAGCCGATGGCACGCCGCCGGTAGAGGTCGATGTCAGGCCCGCCCCTCCTGCCGCCGGACACACGCTCCAGCCGCCCCTTGCGGATCAGATGGTTGAGGTGCGCCACGGCTTCGCCCACAGCGAAGACGGTCTGGTGCGGGTCGAGCGGGCGCGGGAACAGCGCCTGCGTGACCTCCGCCGCCGTCCGGGGTGACGCGCAGAGCGATTCGATCTCCGCCAGCCGTTCGGCATGGTGGAGGGCAAGATCACCGGCGCGCCGGTGCAGGCCGCGGAAGGGGCGGCCGTGTGACGGCAGAACCAGCGTGTCGGCTGGCAGGGCGGCCCAGTCCTGCAAGCTGGCGAGGTAGTCGGTGAGAGGATCGGCGTCCGGTTCGGTCGGCCAGACGCTGATGTTCGGGCTGATCCGCGGCAGGATCTGGTCGCCGGAGATCACGAGGGCCATGTTGTCGCCGTTGCCCTCGGCCGGGCGGTACAGGCTGACCGGTTCCGCCGTATGGCCGCTGCCGCCGATCACGGTCCAGAGACGGTCGCCCACCGCCAGCCTGTCGCCGGCCCGCAGGCGGGTCAGCGTCGCCGGCACGCTGGGGACGCCGCGGCTGTAGGCCCCCTTGCGGCCAAGCACGGCGTCCAGCGTCTCCGGCGACAAGCCGCTGCGGCGGTAGAATCGCTCCACCGCGGCATCGGTGGCGGCATCGTTGCCGGCCGACAGCATGCGGGCGAACAGCCATTCCGTCAGCGAGGTGGCGAAGGCCGCACCGGTCCGCTCCACCAGCCAATTGGCGGCGCCGATGTGGTCGGGATGGAAATGGGTGGCCACCACCCGCTCCACCGGACGCCTGCCGAGCGCGTCACGCAGCAGATCCTCCCATACCGTGAGCGTGCGCCGGTCCCCCAACCCGCAATCGACCAGCGTCCAGCCGGCCGCTCCGCCGTCCAGCGCCCAGGCGTTGATGTGGTCGAGTTGGAAGGGCAGGGACAGCCGGATCCACAGCACGCCCGGCGCCACCTCCTGCCAGCCGCCCGGATCCGGGGTGGTGCAGATGGGGTAGTCGATCGCATCGTCCGGGGTAGCGGGCATGGGGGTGGGGGTCCAAGTCATTGTTATCACAACAGAAACGCCAGCAGAGGCGTTGCGGCAAATCTGCAACAGGAAATGCGGCCGTGCGAGGGCGGGATTGGAAGCAGCAAGTCCGGATTCCATTGTCGGGGCCGGAGCCCGTTCTGTCACGCGTTTCGCCGCAGGCCGGGATGTCCCGATCCGCCAACGCCGTCAACGATGGGAACAAGAACATGACGATGCGTGGGATTTTGCTGGGCACGGCACTGGCCGTCGCCGTTCCTTCCCTGGCCCTTCCGACCGCCGCCTTTGCCGCGCCGGAAGGCTTCTACGTCGGCGCGGGGGCCGGCGTGAACTGGACCGAGGATGCCGACCTCAGCAGCTATCCGGCCCCGGGCCTGGGTCTGAAGGAGGAGTTCAAGCTCGGCGGCATCGGCGACATTTCGGTCGGCTACGCCACCGCGATGGGCCTGCGCGCCGAACTGGAGGCCGCTTGGCGTTGGCGCAACAGCGTCGACGACACCAGCAGCGCCACTCCCGGTCTGAACGGCCTGGGTGGCAAGACGAGCTCGGTCGCCTTCATGGGCAACCTGCTGTACGATTTCAACATCGGCCTGCCGATCACGCCTTATATCGGCGCCGGTGCCGGTATCGCCGGGGTGAAGAAGACGCTGAACGGCGCCAGCGACCGCGACTGGGTCTTCGCCTATCAGGGCATCGTCGGCGCGTCCTATGCCATCAACGACAATGTGGCGCTGACGCTGGATTACCGCTACTTCGCCACCGTCGATCCGGAGTTCGAGCTGGGTCCGGTGACCTCGAAGAGCGAATACAGCAACCACACCATCCTGGCCGGCCTGCGCTATACCTTCGGCGGACCGTCGCGCGCGACGCCGGTCGTTGCCCCGGCACCTGCCGCCCCGCCGATGGCGGCCCAGCCGCAGAGCGAGTATCAGGTGTTCTTCGATTGGGACAAGGCGACGATCACGCCGAATTCCGCAAGCATCATCGGCGATGCCGCAGACGCGGCCAGCCGCGCGCGCGCCGTCCGCATCCAGGTGATCGGCCACACCGACACCTCGGGCTCGCCGACCTACAACCAGCGGCTTTCGATCCGCCGGGCCGAGGCGGTGCGGCAGGCGCTGGTCGCGCGCGGCACGCCGGCCAACATGATTTCGATCGAAGGCGTGGGCGAGAACCAGCTGATGGTCCCCACCGGTCCGAACGTGCGGGAGCCGTCGAACCGCCGCGCCCAGATCCTCATCAAGATCTCCTGATCGCAGCGAACCTGCACGCGGGGGAGGGGGCGGATGACCTCCTCCGCGTTTTTCTTTACGGTTCCTCACGGCTTTGCCGTGCCCGGACGTGCGAAGGAGGTAGCGCTGACCGTTGCGTCAGCGTATGACGATGCTGCACGCGAGGCATCTTCGGTCCGAGACGTTACATGCAGGTTCTGATCGCCGACGATCATTCCATCGTCCGCAGCGGCTTGACCCATCTGGTGGGTGAACTGGACGAACACGCCACCGTGGTGGCTGCGACCAGCTTCAGCCAATTGAACGCCATTCTCGACGCGTCGATGCTCGAAGACGGCACCGCGTTCGACCTGATCGTGATGGATTTGCGCATGCCCGGACTGGGCGGGCTGGACGACGTCGAGGCGCTGGTGCGGCGCGTGGCGCCGGTCCCCGTCGCCGTCTTCTCCATGATCGAGTCGCCGGACGAGATGCGCGCGGTGCTGTCGCGCGGCGTGCGCGCCTTCATCCCGAAATCGACCGACGACGTTCTGGTGATCAACATCCTGCGGCTGGTGATGGCGGGCGGATCCTATGTGCCGCCGGTTCTGGGCATGCCGGGAGCACCCGCGGCGACCGGAGCGGCACCTGCACGCGGCGGCGCACCCAGCGTGTTCGACGGGCTGACCCGCCGCCAGCTGGAGGTTCTGGACCTGCTGGCCCAGGGCCTGTCGAACCAGGAGATCGGCGAAAGGCTGGGCCTGAACCTGTCCACGGTGAAGACCCACGTCACCGGCGTGCTGAAGGCACTCGGGGTGGGCAGCCGCACCCAGGCGGTCCTGCTGGTCAAGGAATCGGGGCGCGACCGGCTGGTTTGAGGCCGGGGGCGCTGTTACAGCAGTGCGTTGAGCAGCGACCCGCGCCCGCCGTAGCTGCCGCCGGCCCCCCCCAGCATCATCGCGGCGGAGTTCGTGGACGCACTGCCGGCACCCAGGATCGCGGCCAGTCCCTGCAGCTTCGTGTTGTTGCCGAAGGGGTTGTCGCCCTTGGCCGGTTGCTTGGCGATGGTGTCGTAGTCCTTGCTGTAGTTGCCCATGCGCAGCTGGACGCCATAGCTCTTGGCATCCTTGGCAGGAACGTCCTTGTCGCGGGCGATGCGCAGCGTGTAGTCGCCCTTATCCAGCGTGAGCTGGCCGGACTTCAGCTTCTGGAAGGCGTCATAGGTGGCGCCGGCATCCTTGTTGCTGTCGGCGATGACCTTGCCGCCGCGGTCCATCAACTGCAGCCGCACCCCGGCATCCCCCACAGTCCCCAGCGTCGGGGCGCCGGAGGTGGCGACGGTGAATTTGTAGAAGTCGGCGGGATCGTTGGAAGCCAGGGAGCTGAAGACGTTCAGCCTGCTCGTGTCCTTCACCAGCGTGCCGATGCCGGTCGCGAAGGGCGCGGCATTCATCGCCGACTTGTTGACGGTCTGCTCGTATTCCTGGACCTTGCCGGTCGCGCCGCCATTGCCGCTCGCCTGCTGCTGCACGCGCTTGACCGCGGCATCGATCGACTGCTGCAGGCTCTGGGCCATGCTGCCGACATCGGTGTAGCTGGACAGGCTGACCATGGCGTGCTCTCCCTCGTTCAGCATCCCCCGAAGGGATGTCGACCAGGGCTTTGCAGGATGCAGGCCAGACGTAAGTTACTGATGGTAAAGGGAGTTTGAACGCCCCCATGCTGCCGCCCGGCAGCTTTGCCCCGGCCGGGCGGCAGGATTTTCCCAGTGGGGATCAGGCGCCCTTGGCGGCCCGGTAGGCGTCCATCAGCTGGCGGCCGGCGGCCAGGATGGCGTCGCGGTCGCCCTTCTTGACCAGACCTTCGTCCACCAGCTTGCCGCCGGCGCCGACACAGGCAACGCCGGCCGCGACATAGGAGGCCACCGTGGTGGCGTCGATGCCGCCGGTGGGGACGAAGCGGACGCCCGGGAAGACCGACTTCAGCGCCTTGATGTGCGCCGGACCGACGGTGGAGGCGGGGAAGATCTTGATGGCGTCGGCGCCGGCGGAGATGGCGGCATGCACCTCGGTCGGGGTCAGGGCGCCCATCAGGCAGGCAACGCCATGGTCGCGGCAGGCGGCGGCCACCTTCGGCACGACGCAGGGCGACACGACATACTTGGCGCCGGCCTTCACCACGTCGGCGACGGCTGCCGGGGTCAGGACGGTGCCGGCGCCGATCAGGGCGCCGCCCTCCGCCGACAGCTCCTCGATCAGGCCAACGGCGCCGGGGGTGGTCATGGTGATCTCGAAAGTGCCGTAGCCGGCTTCGCGCAGCCAGCTGACGGCGGTGCGCGCCAGATCGGCGGAGCTGTTGCGGATGACCGGAACGACGCCGTAGGCGACGAGCTGGTCCAGGATCTCGGAAGCGGTCGGGGTGGTGGACATCAGGATTCCTCGGGACTCTTCTGGGGGGACGGGGAAAGGGAAGACGCGGCGGAGGCCGGACGGTCCGGCACGCGGTGGTGCCCGGCCAGAACGGCCTTGATGCGGGCAAGGCGGCGGTCCAGACCGGGGGGAGCCTGCAGCCCGACGGCGACGGTCAGCGCGTCGATCAGGGCCAGCTGGGCAAGGCGGGAGGCCATCGGGGTGTGGACCGCGGTGTCCTCGTCCACGTCGACGGTCAGGCGGATGTCGGCGCGCTCCGCGAGCGGCGTGGCCGATGCGGTGATGGCGATCACCGTCGCACCGCCGTCGCGCGCGATGGCGGCGACGTCGAAGATCTCGTCGCTGGTGCCGGTCTTGGAGATCGCCAGCAGCGCATCGCCGGGGCCGAGCGTCGCCGCCGCCATCGCCTGGAGATGGGCGTCGGTGCTGGCGGTCACCTGCGGCAGAAGGCGGAACAGCTTGTGGTGGGCGTCGAGCGCCACCGTGCCGGACGCGCCGACGCCGACGATCTGCACCCGCTGCGCACAGGCCAGCACACCGGCCGCGCGCTCCAGCGCCGCGGTATCCAGACGGCCGCGCAGGCGGACCAGCGCATCGATGGAGCGGTTCAGCACCTTTTCCGTCGCACTGGCGACGCTGTCGCCGGGAGAAAGGTCGCGCACCAGCGGAGTCGGGCGATCGCCGGCCTCTTCCCGGGCGGCGGATGCCGCCAGATGCTGGGCCAGCGCGATCTTGAATTCATGGAAGCCGCCGAAGCCGGCAGTGCGGCAAAAGCGCAGGACGGACGGTTCGCTGACCCCGGCCTTGCCCGCGAGCTGGGCCAGACTGGCGCGCACGGCGGCATGGGGGGCGGCCAGCACGGTGCGCGCCACCGCGGCTTCCGCCCGGCGGAGCCTGTCGAGTGAGGATGCGATCGTGTCCAGCATGCGGGAGTCCACCAGGGGAGGTGCGGCGGCCGTTCCGGCTGCCTGCGACCCTGATGTAGTTTTACTACAGACCGACGCTCTTGTCGACCGGTCTGTGAAGTAACGCTACATTTCGTTCGCTCACCCCCTTTACTTTCGGCACCGACCGGTCAGGATCGGCGGGCGCCAAACTCCTACCAGGGAAGAGTTTTCATGAAACTGCTGCGCTATGGCCCGCCGGGCCAGGAAAAGCCGGGATTGCTCGACGCCGACGGCCGCATCCGCGACCTGTCCGCCCATGTGGACGACATCGCCGGTGCGGCGCTGCTGCCGGACGGGCTGGACCGTCTGCGGGCGATAGACCCGGCGACGCTGCCGCTGGTGGAGGGCAATCCGCGCCTCGGCCCCTGCGTTGGCCGCGTCGGCAAGATGGTCTGCATCGGCCTGAATTTCTCCGACCATGCGGCGGAGACGGGGATGGCGGTGCCGCCGGAGCCGATCGTCTTCATGAAGGCGACCAGCGCCATCGTCGGCCCGAACGATCCGATCGAGCTGCCGCGCGGGTCGGAGAAGACCGATTGGGAAGTCGAACTGGCCTTCGTGATCGGCAAGACCGCCAAATACGTCTCGGAAGACGAGGCGATGGACCATGTCGCCGGCTATTGCATCATCAACGACGTGTCCGAGCGCGCCTTCCAGATCGAGCGGCAGGGCCAGTGGACCAAGGGCAAGAGCTGCGACAGCTTCGGCCCGACCGGCCCCTGGCTGGTGACGCGTGACGAGGTCGAGAACCCGCAGAAACTGAAGATGTGGCTGGAGGTCAACGGCCACCGCTATCAGGACGGCAGCAGCGCCACCATGGTCTATGGCGTGCGCTATCTGGTGTCCTACCTGTCGCGCTTCATGAGCCTGCAGCCGGGCGACATCATCTCCACCGGCACCCCGCCGGGCGTCGGCATGGGCCAGAAGCCGCAGGTCTTCCTGAAGGCCGGCGACGTGGTGGAGCTGGGCATCGAGGGGCTCGGCACCCAGCGCCAGACGGTCGTCCAGGGCTGATTGCGACAATGCCCCTCTCCCCGGAGGGAGAGGGGTGGTTTTACCTGATGCCGGTCAGGCCGACCGCACCTGACGCAGGAAGCGGTCGATCTGCTGCTGAAGGTGGCTGGTCTGGGTCGAGACCTCCTGGGCGACCGACAGGACCTCCTGCGCCGACTGGCCGGTCTGGCCGGCGGCGGTGCGGACCTCGCCGATGTTCTGCGAGGCCTGGGCGGTGCCGCCCGCCGCCTGCTGGACATTGCGGGCGATTTCCGAGGTGGCCGCACCCTGCTGCTCCACCGCCGCGGCGATGCTGGCGGCGATGTCGTTCAGCCGGCCGATGGTCATGCCGATGCTGCGGATGGCATTCACCGCCTCCCCGGTTGCCTGCTGCATGGTGCCGATCTGGCCGGCGATCTGGTCGGTGGCCTTGGCCGTCTGGCTCGCCAGTTGCTTGACCTCCTGCGCCACCACGGCGAAGCCCTTGCCGGCCTCCCCAGCCCGCGCCGCCTCGATGGTGGCGTTGAGCGCCAGCAGGTTGGTCTGGCCCGCGATGTCGGAGATCAGGTCGAGGACGGCGCCGATCCGGCTGGCCGCATCGTTCAGTTCGCGCATCGTGCCGTCGGTGCGCTCCGCCTCGTTGGCGGCCTTGGCGGCGATGCTTGCCGATTCGGTCACCTGCCGGGCGATCTCGCTGATCGACTGCGACAGCTCATGGGCGGCGGAGGCCGCGCCGTCGACATTGACCGAGGCGGTTTCCGCCGCCTCGGCGGCGTTGCCGGCCTGACGCGAAGTGTCGTCGGCGGTCGCCACCATGCCGGCGGCGGTCTGATGCATCTGCGTTGCGGCGGCGGATACCGTCTCCACCACAACCTTCACGCCACTCTCGAACTGGTCGGCCAGCGACAGCATGGCGTCGCGGCGTTCGCCGGCGGCCCGCTGGCGCTCGGCCTCCGCGGCGGCGCGGGTCGTCTCCACCTCGCGCGCGGTGTCGCGGAAGACGAGCAGCGCCGCTCCCATCTCGGCGATCTCGTCATGGCCGTCGAGCGCGATCTCCGCATCCAGTTCGCCGGCGGCGATCCGTCCCATCCCGGCCTTCAGCGACAGCATCCGGCGGATGATGACGCGGCCGATATAGAGCCAGACGACCAGGATCGACACCAGGATGCTGGCGGCGGCCACCGCGATCTGGGTCAGGCGGCTGTTGTCCAGCATGCGGGAGGTGGCGCTGCTGGCCTCGGCGATGCCCTGCTTCTGGGCGTCGACCAGCGTGGCGATCCCCTTGGACAGGGTGCCTGCCAGCGCATGGTTGCTTTCCAGCAGCTGGGCGAAATAGCCCTCGATGCCCAGCTCCTTCTGGCGCAGGGTGACCATCGACTCCTCGCCGACGGAGAAGCCGGACAGCAGTTCCGCCTGCTTGGTGGCGACGGCGGCCAGACGCTCCGGCAAGGCCTGTGCGGCGGTCCCGAGGCCTGCCAGCGATACGCCGATGCGGGTCTCGATGATCGCCAGCCGCTGGTCGTCACGGGTGCTCGCCGCTTCCATCAGCATGTTGCGGACATTGGCCGCTTCGGCGGTGACCGTGGCAAGCGGCCGCTTCTGGGCCATGACCCGGTTCAGGGTGGTTGCAGCCTCGCGCAGGGCGTCGGGCGTCGAGTCGGGCTCGATCAGGGTCGAGCGCGCCTGCTCCTCTTCATTGTTCAGGACGGAGGTCCAAGGGGCCGCGAATTTCTGGATTTCGGATTCCGCCGCCATCACCTTGGGCAGCATCGCTTCCCGGGTCGCGCCGAGCGAGACCCGCTCCGCCGCCGCCTGGTCGAGTTGCACGAGGTTGCCGAGCAGCCCCTTGGAAGCCTCCTCGATGGCGGTCAGCTGCGCGCCGGCGGAACCGATCGCCCGCAACCGCTCCAGGCGCGCGTTGAACTCCTCCTTCGCTGCGGCGATGCGGGCGGACACCGCCTCGCGCGTGGCGGCCTTGTCGGCGGAGGTCAGTTCCGGGGCGAGCGCGACCAGTCGTTCGGCCTGCTGCGCCACACCCATGCCTTCGGTCATCGCCGGCACCGCCTCGCCGACGATGGCGTCGATGGTGGTGCGCACGTTGGCGTAGCCGATCAGCGCCACGGCTGCGGCCACCAGCGTGCCCGACAACACGACGCCGATGGCGATCATCAGCTTTCCACGCAGACCGGAATACCAGGCATTGCCCTTCGCGGGCTTGTTCCGGTGGCTATCGTTCGACATCCCGTCCTCCCCCCTGGCGCCCATGCGCCAGCACATTCAGGTCTCTCTGCGGCCGGCCGTTCCGGCTCTCGCCGCATTGGTCGTTGCGTCCGCTCCCTTCGCCGGACAGGTGGTGGCGATGTCACAGGAAGGGAACACTTGTAAATAACTTGACAATTGCTTGCCTAGGAAAGCGCCAAATTCGCTAAGAAATAAATAAGGAGAATCCACGATCTTTCCGTCCGCCGGGATGCAAGTTGCTGCAGTGCGATAGCCGTTCGTGGCGGTCATAGAACGATTTCAGCGAATAGGCGCGCCGGCGGTTCATACATGCCGCTTGCAACGCGCATGGCTGCCGGATAGTCGCGTCTCCGTAGTGATATAACAGTTTTACTCACAACCGACGGGCGCGGGGTGACATTTGCGAGGCGGAGACAAGGCCGGGCCGGCCCAAAGTGGATGGGCCGGCCCGGCAAAGTGGAGGCAATGATCAGGAGCCGCCGAACAGGCGAGCGCTTCAGGCGAGAGCTTCCCGGGGACCGAAGAACTCATGGACGATCGCCGACTCCGGAAGGCCGAGCGCGGTCAGCGCCTTCACCACCGCGGCCATGAAGGGCTTCGGGCCGACGACATAGGCGGCAACGCCCGCCTCCTTCGGCAGCAAATCGCCCAGGCGGTCCTGGTCGAGCAGCCCCACCATGTGCGGCCGGTCGCCCGGCTGCGGATCTGCATAGCAATAGACCGGCTTCAGGGTGTCGTGCAGTTCGGCCAGACGGTCGATCTGCTCGCGGAAGGCGTGGACCGAGCCGTTGAGCGCCGCATGCACGTAGATCACCTTGCGGCCGGCCGCCAGTGCCTGTTCGGCCAGCGGCAGCGCGGGGGTCTGGCCCACACCGCCGGTGATCAACAGCAGCGGGCCGGTCCCCTCGCGCAGCACGAATTCGCCGGCCGGCGGGTAGACGTCGATCTCGTCGCCGACCTGCGCACGGTCATGCAGGAAGCCGGAGACCACCCCCTGCGGTTCCCGCTTCACCGAAATGCGGTAATCGCGGCCGTTGGGCGAGGCCGACAGGCTGTAGTTGCGGTGGACGGTCTCGCCGTCGACGGCCAGCCGCAGGCCGAGATACTGGCCGGGCTGGAAATCCATCACCCGCCCGCCATCCATCGGCGCGAGCCGGAAGGAGGTGATGACGGCGCTCTCCGGCGTCTTCTCCGCGATCCGGAAGCGCCGCGCGCCGCGCCAGCCGCCGGTCAACGCCGCCTTGCGGGCATATTCCTTCTCCTCCGCCGCGATCAGCAGGTCGGCGAGCTGCCAGTAGGCCGCGCCCCAGGCATCGGCGACCTCCGGCGTCACCGCATCGCCCAGGACCTTGCCGATGGCCTCCATCAGACAGGTGCCGACGATCTTGTACTGATCGGGGGTGATGTTCAGCGAGACGTGCTTCTGCACGATGCCTTCGACCGCCGGTCCCAGAACCTCCAGCCGGTCGATGTTGGAGGCATAGGCGATGATGGCGTTGGCCAGCGCCTCCGGCTGTGCGCTGCTGCGCTGGTGGCTCTGGTTGAAGACGGCGCGCACCTCGGGGAAGCGCTCGAACATCAGAGGATAGAAGGTGCCGGTGATCCGGTTGGCATTGGCGGCGACGACGGGGGCGGTGGCCTTGATGACGGCGACCTGGGCGGGGGTCAGCATGGAGGGAGCGATCCTATTGCGCGTCACGATGTCGCAACCGGTTGGCAATCCCTGTGCCAAAGCGACGCAGGGCGGGAATCCGTGTCGTACGCAGGGACTGTTGTCAGAACGACCACGCCGGCTATGATGTCGCATGGACAACGTTGCAGTCATTCCGACAACAAATCTCTCGTTGGACGAGGCCGGCGCGCTGCTGCGTGTGCTGGACGACCCGGCGCGGCTGTGGCCGCTGCTGCTGGATCTGATGGCGCGGCACCTACCCTGCGATGCCTGCGCACTGTTGCGCCACGATGGTCGCTCGGCGGATGGGCTGCTCGTGCCGCTCGCCACGCGGGGGCTGAGCCCGGACACGCTCGGGCGGCGCTTCGCGCTGGACGACCACCCCCGCTTGCGGGCCATCGCCGGGGCGGAGGGCGGGCCGCTGCGTTTTCCCCCCGACTGCGAGCTTCCCGACCCCTATGACGGGCTGATCCCCGACCTGAAGCAGCGGCTGCATGTTCATGACTGCGTCGGTGCGCCATTGAGCGTGGAGGGCCGTTCGTGGGGCATGCTGACCCTGGATGCGTTGAACGAGGGACGCTTCGACGGGTGGGAGGAGGCAATCGCCGCCTGGGCGCGGCTCGCCGCCGGACTCGCCACTGCGGTGGAGCGGCGCGCGGCCCTCACGGATGACGGCAACCGGGGGATCAGGGGAATCGACGACCCGCCGGCGGATCTGGAATCCGTCACGGTCGGCTCAAGCCCGGCAATGGTGGCCCTGTTGACGGAGATCGACACGGTTGCCGCGAGCGACCTCGTCGTCCTGGTGCTGGGTGAGACCGGTGTCGGGAAGGAACTGGTGGCCCGCCGGCTGCACGCCGGCTCCAGCCGGGCGGCCGGGCCGCTGGTGCATGTGAACTGTGCGGCGCTGCCGGACGCGCTGGTGGAAAGCGAGTTGTTCGGCCATGTGCGCGGCGCCTTCTCCGGGGCGGTGACCGACCGGCGCGGCAAGTTCGAACTGGCCGACGGCGGGACCCTGTTCCTCGACGAGGTCGGCGAACTGCCGTTGGCGGCACAGGCGAAAATGCTGCGGGCGCTGCAGAACGGCGAGATCCAGCGTGTCGGCTCCGACCGCCACATCACAGTGGACGTGCGGGTGATCGCCGCCACCAACCGAGACCTGACGGCGGAGGTGCGGGAGGGCCGCTTCCGCGCCGACGTCTATCACCGGCTCAGCGTCTACCCGCTGCGGGTGCCGCCGCTGCGCGACCGCGGCACCGACATCCTGCGGCTGGCCGGCCTGTTCCTGGAGCGCAACCGGGCGCGGCTGGGCCTGCGCAACCTGCGCCTGTCGGCGGCGGCGGAACGGCGCATGCTGTCCTATCCCTGGCCGGGGAACGTGCGGGAGCTTGAACACGCCATCGGCCGCGGCGCCATCCGCGCCCGCGCCGCCCGGCCGCCGGATGGCGGCGTGCTGACCCTGACGCCGGGCGATCTGGGCTTGGCGGATTTCGGCCAGGAGGAGGGGAGTGTCGTGCCGTCGGCGATGCCCGCGCCGCGGCCCCGCCTGCCTGAACCGCCGGACCTGCCCGAACTGCCGTTGCGCGATGCGGTGGAGGATCTCGAACGCCGGATGATCCGCGAGCATCTGTCCCGTCATGACGGCAACTGGGCGCAGGCCGCACGGTCGCTCGGGCTGGACCGCAGCAACCTGTTCCGCCTCGCCCGGCGGTTGGGGTTGCGCGAATGACCGGAACGGATTTGTCCTGGCGGGCGGAGATCGATGCGATGGTCTTCCGCCCGGCCGGCCACGGCGGCTGGTGCGCCGTCCACCGCCTGGCCTTCCGCGCCCTGCTCGGCAAGCGGGAGCCGACGCCGGCGGACTGTCTCGCCCATGCCGCCTCCCACCGCCCGGCGTTCGAAGCCGCGGCGGCCGGAAAGATCGCCCGGCGCGGCTACGATGCCGCGGCCAGCCTGCATCTGACCAGCCGCGACATCGCCCGCGCTCTTTAGAACCCCATCTGCCGCGGCATCCACAGCGCCAGATCGGGCCAGACGATCACCGCGACCACCACCAGCAGCAGGGTGACGAGCGGCCACAGCACCCAACGCACCGTGTCTTCCATCCTGCAACCGGTCATCCGGCAGGCGACCATCAAATTGACCGCCATCGGCGGGGTGAACTGGCCGACGGCGATCATCAGGGTCAGGATGACGCCGAACCAGGTCAGGTCCCAGTTGTAGGCCTGGGCGATGGGGATCAGCAGCGGCAGCAGGATGATGAAGATCGAGATGCCGTCCAGGAAGGTGCCGATGACGGTCAGCATCACCACCAGCAGAGCCAGCACGCCATATTCGCCGAGGCCGGAATGGATGATGGCGTCGGCGATGGGATCGATCACCGACAGGGTGCTGAGCGCCCAGCCGAACACGCTGGCCAGTGCGATCACCGTCAGGATGATGGCGGAGATCTCCGCCGCCTCCACCAGCATGGAATAGAGATCGCGGAAGCGGATCGTGCGATAGACCACCATGCCCAGCAGCAGGCCGTAGGCGACGGCGATCACCGCCGCCTCGGTCGGGGTGAAGATGCCGAAGCGCAGGCCGCCCAGGATGATCACCTTGGCGAACAGGCCGAGCGAGGCGTCCCACAGGCTGCGCCAGAAGGGAGGGCGCGGCTCGTGCGACAGCTTGGCGCCCAGATTGTGCTTCCGCGCCAGCCAGTAGACCGGGATGATCAGCGCAAGGCCGGCCAGCGTGCCGGGAATGATGCCGGCGGCGAACATCGAGGTGGTCGGGGCGGCGGGCACCAGCACGCTGTAGATGATCAGCGCCACCGATGGCGGAATCAGGATGTCGGTGGCCGCCGCCGCGGCGATGACGCTGGCGATGTAGGGGCGGGGATAGCCGGCGCGGATCATGCTGGGCGCCATCACGCCGCAGACCGCCGCGGCGATGGCGGGACCCGAACCGGAGATGCCGCCCATCATCATCGCCACAACCACCGCGATGACCGCCAGCGCGCCCTTGCCCTGGCCGACGATCGCGGTGGCGAAGCGCACCAGTTTCTGCGCCACGCCCGACCGGTCGAAGATGGTACCGGCCAGCACGAACATCGGAATGGTCAGCAGCGGGTATTTGGCAATGCCGGTATAGACGCTGGTGGGCACGGAAATGACGCCGAGATGGGCGAAGGCGATGGCGGCGGTGCCGGCCAGACCCAGGGCGGCCGCGATCGGCACGCCCAGCACCATCATGGCCAGGAAGGAACCGAAGAGCAGGGTGGTGATCACGGTTCCCCCTCCGGGATATGGCCGGTCTCCAGCGGCTCGGTCCCCTTGTGGATGCGGATCATGCGGCCGACCGTGCGGGCCAGCACCACAAGCGACAGCACCGGCAGCCAGATCGTATAGATCCACTGCGGCAATCCCAGCGCCGGCGACGTCACCTCGAACCGGTAATCGTCCCAGGTCGTCCAGGCGCCGTAGACCACCAGCAGCCCGTACATCAGCGCCACGCAGACCATGGCGAACTGCTCCGCCCGGCGGCGGTTGGCGGGCGACATCCTGTCGACGATGAAGGTGATGCGGATGTGGCGGTCCTTCACCACCGCGGCCGAGGCGCCGAGGAAGGTCAGGATCACCATCAGGGCAATCGAATATTCCTCGGTGAAGGCGAAGGAGACGTCGGTCAGGTAGCGCACCACGACATTGGCGAAGGTGATCAGCGCCACCACCGCCATGGTGACGGCGACCAGCACCTCTTCGATGCCCAATGGGACGCGGGGTTTCGGCACCGGCCGGACGACGGTGGGGTCGTGATCGCTCATATTGCCAGGGTCCAGATGGAGGGAGCGGGATTATTCCCTTCACCGGGCAATCAATGCAAGAAACGATCTCCCCAGCGGATTACTCCGCCGGCATGCCCGCCATCCCCTCCTCGCAGAGCGCCTCCTCACGAAGCGGGATCCTGAGCGTGAAGACGCTGCCCTCGCCGAGCCGGCTGTTCACCGTCACAGTTCCGCCATGCAGCGCGGCGATGCGGCGGACCATGTTCAACCCGACGCCGCTTCCCGCCGCGGTGCCGGTGTTGGTGGCGCGGAAGAAGCGGTCGAACACCCGCTCCACCTCCTCCGCCGGGATGCCGATGCCCTGGTCGGCCACCGACAGCGCCAGCTGCGGCTGCCCGCCAGGCCCCTCCTCCCGCCACGCCCACAGCCGCACCGGCGTGCCGGCGGCGGAGTATTTCAGCGCATTGTTCAGCAGATTGTGGACGCACAGCTCCAGCATCGGGCCGTCACCGGTCATGACCGCCGGGCAATCCGTCAGGTCGAGCTCGATCCGCCGGCCGGGAGCGGCGTCGCCCTGGGCGGCGGCGGCGGCGCGCAGCAGGGCCGGCAGATCCAGCGGATCGCGGCGCAGGGCGAAGGCCGGGTCGCTCAGCCGGTCGTCGGCCAGACAGGTGTCCAGGATGTTGACCTGCCGGCGCACCGCACGGCGGATCTTCTCCAGCCGCGGCAGCATGCCGGGGGCCTTCACCTCCGCATCCAGCAGCAGGATCTGGGCGGCGCCGTCGATGATGGCAAGCGGCGTCTTGAACTCGTGCGCGGTCATCGAGAGGAAGCCCTTCAGCGCCCGCTTCGCCTCCTGTTCCGCCACCAGCCGCTCCTCCGCCTCCAGCCGGGCGATGTCGAGGCGGCGGACGGTGTCCTCCAACCGCAGTTCCGCCCGGCGGCGGTGGGTGACGTCGCGCAGCATCAGCAGACAGCCGACCTCGCGCAATCCCGCAACTCCGCCGGTGCGGCTGCCGGAGGTCAGTGAAACCCGCGTCGCCTCGAAGCTGCGCAGGCCGCCGTCGCTCTCCAGTGTCAGCGGAACCGGAGCAGCGGCGCAGCCACCGGGCGCCAGGACGGACAGTTCGCCCAGCCGGCGGCCGAGCGGCTCGCGGTCGCGTACCAGCGCACGCGCCGCGGGGTTGGCCTCCACCACCGTGCCGTCGGCATCGAGGACCAGAACCGGGTCCGGCACCGCGTCCCAGCAGGGCGTCGCGGGCGACCGGCAGCAGGTCGAACAGGCGTCGGCGGGTGATCAGCCAATAGAAGACCGCGCCCATGAGAAGGAAACTGAAGGGAGTGGGATCGAAGTCGAACAGGGTCAGATTGCCGGTGACATAGCCGACATTCGCCACCCATGGCACCGCCATCGCCACGAGAAACCCCACGTAATGGGTGCGATAAGCCGGCGTCGCCCGGTGGACCCCGTTGGCGGTGACGACGATGCTCATCACCATGAAGGCATAGAGATAGATGGTGACGACGAAGAACAGCAGCCCGTGGCTGTAGACCAGTGCGGCACCCGGTGTGTCGCTGATGGGATTGACCGCGGTGTAGATCAGCCGGTGGCTGTCGTTGGCCAGCGCCGCCGCCCAGGTCGCCATTCCCACCACGGCCGGTACCAGCCGCCAGCGTGCCGCCACCTCCTCACGCGTGTAGGACCAGAGAAACAGCGCCCAGAAGCTGGGGGTGCAGACGATGCCGAGCCAGGCCATCTCGGCCCAGAACAGCTTGTCCGCCGGTGCCTGGACGATGGTCTCGATGGCGGCGGCCGTCGCCCACCAGGAGGCCGACAGCTGCATCGCCATGAAATCGAACCGGCCGGGAAAGGGCGGCAGGACCCAGCTGCGCCACGCCGTCCACAGGGTCGCCAGCACCGCGGCCAGAAGTAGGGTGGCGGGCAGGCTCAGCATGGCGGGACGGGCGGGAGGGGCAAGACGGCTCCGGTTGACAGGTGCAGCCCGCCCGTGACGGATCAGGGCCATGGCGCGGGCGCAGCATGGACCGGCCCGCCGCGACTCCGCAAGGGGGTGCGGCACCATGGTCGGAGATGGCCGCCGGTCCGTTCCGCCATTGCGGATTCGGCGTCCGGTCCCGATAACACGGGGAATGGCACGGACGGGCACAGGGGAGCGGCCGGGGTGACGCACGGAACGGACAGCGACCGGTTTTCAGACGATGGGATGGACGCCCGTCCCTTCGACGGCGATGCCTTCGAAGGCGGTGCCGCCCTGCTGCACCGCCGCGCCATCCCTTCGCTGTTCGAGGCGCTGGAAACCCAGTCCGAAGGCACCGTGGCGGTCGACCGGGACGCCCGCGTGGTGTGGATCAACGCCAAATACGCCCGCATGCTGGGCATCGCCGACCCCGCCGAGGCCATCGGCCGCGAAGTGGAGGAGATCATCCCCCATTCGCAGATGCGTCAGGTCCTGGCGACCGGCCAGCCGATCCTGCTGGATCTGATGCTATTCGGCACCCAGCGGCTTGTGGTGACGCGCTTTCCCCTGACCGACGACGACGGCGCGGTCATCGGCGCCGTGGGCTTCGTCCTCTATGACAGCCTGCACCGGCTGAAGCCCCTGCTGGCCGAACTGTCGCGGCTGGAGGCGGAACTGGCGGCGACCAAGCGCCGGCTCGACGAGGGGCGGCAGCCGCGCTACACGCTGCAGAGCTATGTCGGCGACAGCCCTGTGTGCCTGGAGGTCAAGCGCAAGGCACGCCTCGCCGCCCGTACCGACGCGCCGATCCTGCTGCTGGGCGAGACCGGCACCGGCAAGGAACTGATCGCCCAGGCCATCCACGGCCTTTCGGCGCGCAGCGGCCGGTCCTTCGTCGGCGTCAATGTGGCGGCGATCCCGGAAACGCTGCTGGAGGCGGAATTCTTCGGTGCGGTGCCCGGCGCCTATACCGGACTCGACCGCCGCGGGCGCGAAGGACGCTTCAAGACCGCCAACGGCGGCACCCTTTTCCTGGACGAGATCGGTGACATGCCGCTGGGCCTCCAGGCCAAGCTGCTGCGGGCATTGCAGGAGCAGGAGATCGAACCGCTCGGCTCCGACCGGCCGGTGAAGGTGGATGTGCGGGTGATCGCGGCCACCAACGTCGATCTGGAGCAGCGGATCCGGGACGGCCGTTTCCGCTCCGACCTCTATTACCGGCTGAACGTGCTGCCGATCCGCCTGCCGGCCCTGGCCGAGATGGGCGGCGGGCTGGAGGCCATCGCCGAATCCATCCTGCAGGAGATCGCCGGCCGCACCGGCCTCCCGCTGCGCGGTCTGACCCCGGAAGCGGTGGAGGCGCTGGGCCGCCACCGCTGGCCCGGCAATGTGCGCGAACTGCGCAACGTTCTGGAGCGGGCCTGCCTGCTGACCGACAACCGCCGCCTGACCGCCGCCGACCTTGCGGAGGCGCTGCCGGATTTGGCTTTGTCCGATT
Source organism: Alphaproteobacteria bacterium (assembly GCA_046570145.1). Taxonomy (GTDB): domain Bacteria; phylum Pseudomonadota; class Alphaproteobacteria; order Azospirillales; family Azospirillaceae; genus Azospirillum. Next base: position 15,201 of record JBKHVJ010000196.1, on the reverse strand, counting down.
TGGCTTTGTCCGATTTGACTGCCGCCGTGCCTGCGGAGACGGCTCGTCCGGCGCCTGTCCAGCATCCGGTCCAGGCGGAACCGCAGCCCCTGCCGGGCTATGACGCGGCATTCGACGAGTTCGAACGCGGGCTGCTCGGCCGTGCGCTCGCCGCCCATGGCGGCCGGGCGACGGAGGCGGCACGGGCGCTCGGCATTTCCCGCGCCGCCTTCTACAAGAAGCTCGCCCGGCTGGGGATGCGCGCCGGCGGGTGAAGCCGGCGCGCTCCGGTCACACCGGCAACTGCTTCATCGCCGCGACCGCCGTCATCACGCCACGGATCTCGGCGAGACCGCGCAGACGGCCGATCATCGGGTAGCCGGGGTGGGTCGGCTTGCCGATGTCGTCCAGCAGCTCGTGACCATGGTCGGGGCGGAAGGGCAGGCGCCAGTTGTCGTTGCCGGCATCCTGGCGGCGCTTCTGCTCCTCCAGCAGGGTGGTGACGACCGACACCATGTCGACGTCGCCGCCGAGATGGTCCGCTTCCTCGAACGACCCGTCCGGCTCCTTGGCGACGTTGCGCAGGTGGACGAAGTGGATGTCCTCGACGAAGCGCTTGGCCATCGCAGGCACGTCGTTGGTCTGCCCCGCTCCCAGTGAGCCGGTGCAGAAGGTCAGGCCGTTGTTCGGCGACTTCACCGCGTCGATGAGGTGGGCGAGGTCGTCCTCGGTGCTGACGATGCGCGGCAGGCCGAACAGCGGGCGCGGCGGGTCGTCGGGGTGGATCGCCATGCGGATGCCGACCTCCTCCGCCGTCGGGATCACCTCGCGCAGGAAACGGGCCAGCGTCTCGCGCAGGCCGTCGGCGCTCATGCCGTTGAAGCGGGCGATCATCTTGCGCAGACCGGGGATGTCGTAGCGGTCATAGGCGCCCGGCAGGCCGGCCATGATGTTCGACAGCAGCTTGTCCCGATCGCTTTCCGACGAGCGGTCGAACCATTCCTTGGCCTTGGCCAGAACCTCCGGCGAATGGTCCGCCTCGGCGCCCGGACGCTCCAGCATGTAGACGTCGAAGGCGGCATGCTCATGGGTGTTGAAGCGCAGCGAGGTGCCGCCTCCCGGCAGCGCCGCCGCCAGTTCCGTCCGCGTCCAGTCCAGCACCGGCATGAAGTTGTAGCAGATGGTGGTCACGCCGCAGGCAGCGAGATTGCGCATCGACTGGCGGTAGTTGTCGAACAGCTCGGTCAGGTCGCCTTCACCGATCTTGATCGCCTCGTGCACCGGCAGGCTTTCGGTGACGGTCCAGCGGAGGCCGAGTTCCTCGTCGGACTCGATCATCGCCTTGCGCTTCTGGATCTCCTCGACCGACCAGACGACGCCATAGGGGATGTGGTGCAGGGCGGTGACCACGCCGGTGGCGCCGGCTTGGCGGATGTGGTTCAGCTTGATGGCGTCTTCGGGACCGAACCAGCGCCAGGATTGTTCCATGGCTTCGAACTCCTTGGAAAGAATGGGGCTTTGGAATTTGGGAAATCAGCGGAAAAGCAGGCTCGGCAGCCACAGCGACAGCGCCGGGATGTAGGAGACCAGGAACAGGATCAGGATGTTGCAGAGCAGGAAGGGCCAGATCGCCTTGGTGATGGCGCCCAGCGAGATCTTCGCGATGTTGGCCGCGACGAACAGGCAGACGCCGACCGGCGGGGTGGTCAGGCCGATCATCAGGTTCAGCACGGCGAAGGTGGCGAAATGGATCGGGTCGATGCCGACCTGGGTCGCCACCGCCAGCAGCGGCGGGAACAGGATGATCAGGGCCGCGATCGTCTCCATGAAGGTGCCGACGATCAGCAGCAGGATGTTGATCATCAGGATGATCAGGTGCTTGTCGGTGGTCAGCGCCAGCATGGAGGCGGCGATGGCCTGCGGAATCTGCTCGCTGGTCAGGATCCAGCCGAAGACGTTGGCGAGACCCACCAGCAGGATCAGCCCGCCCGATCCGATGGCGCTCTCCAGCAGGATCGCCGGCAGCTGACGCAGGGTGAAGCCCTTGTAGACGAACAGCCCGATGACGAAGGCGTAGAGCGCCGCGACGATGGAGGCCTCGGTCGGGGTGAAGTAGCCGCCGACGATGCCGAACAGGATGATCGCCGTCATCAGCAGCGCCCAGAAGGCGCCGCGGCTGGCACACAGCAGCGCGCCGAAACCCTTCCACGGCTCCTTGGGATAGTTGCGCACCCGCGCCAGGATCCAGACCGTCAGCATCATGCCCATGCCCAGCAGCAGGCCCGGGATGGCGCCGGCCATGAACATCTTGCCGACCGACAGGCCGGTCAAAGTGCCGACGATGATCATCGGCACGCTGGGCGGGATGATCGGCCCGACGGTGGAGGCGGCGGCGGTGACGGCGGCGGCGAAGGGCGCGTCGTAGCCCGACTTGCGCATCGCCGGGATCATCACCGCGCCGATGGAAGCGGTTTCCGCCACCGCGGTGCCGGAAATGCCGGCGAACACCATCGATCCCGTGACGTTGGCAAGGCCGAGGCCGCCGCGGATATGGCCGACCAGCCGGTTGCTGAACTGAACGATCTGGTCGGTGATGCCGCCGCCGTTCATCAGGTTGCCGGCCAGCACGAAGCCGGGGATGCAGAGCAGGACGAAGCTGTCCATGCCCGCATACATGAACTGCGGAACCACCGCGAGGTCGATGTCGCTGCCGACCAGATAGACGGCGGACGCGCCGCCCAGCGCGATGCCCACCGGCGCGCCCAGGATCAGCAGGACGGCGAAGGTAAGGAACAGTGCGGTGACCATCAGACGGTTTCCCCATGGCTGGGCGACGCCGTATCGCGTCCGAACCCGGCAAGGCGGGCAATGGAGAAGAAGGCGAGCGAGACCGGGATGATCAGCGTCACGACATAGACCCAGATCATCGGGACGTTGAGGGAGCGCGCCCGTTCACCCACGCTGCCGACGACATAGTCCCAGGCGCCGGGGACGATGGCGACGGCGAACACCAGGATCGCCACGTCGACCAGCCGGGCCACCGCCCACTGCGCCGGCTTGGGCAGCAGCAGGATGAACATGTCCACGTTCACCAGCTCGCCGCGCAACAGTGCCAGGCCGCAGGAGAAGGCGACGAGATGGACCAGCGCGAAACGGGCCACCTCCTCCGTCCAGGCCGGGGATGGGAAGCCGGGAACGCGGCCCAGCACCTGGATGGTCACGACGACGATGAGGACGCCGATCGCCGCCAGGGTACCCCAACGGCAAAGGGCGGATACGGCCGACACCGCGGCGGCAAATGCTGTGCGCATGGAGAGGGCTCTTGCGGTTGGGGGGAATACACCCTCTCCCGCCCCGGGAGAGGGCTAGGGTCTATCCCCTCACTTCACCGCGAGGATTTCGTCGTAGATCGGCTTGATCTCCGGCGACAGCGCCGCGACGACGGCGGCGCGGCCCTTCTCGGCGAAGGCAGCCTTGTCGACCGTGACGAACTCCATGCCCTTGGCCTTCAGGTCGGCGGCCAGCTTGGTCTCGTCCTCGATGAACAGCTTGCGCTCGGCGGCCTGCGCCGCCTTGGCGGCTTCCATGATGGCGGTGCGCTGCTCCGCCGGCAGGCGGCCCATCCTCTTCGATCCGCCGACCAGATAGATCCAGCTGATGACGTGCTCCGTCTGGTTCACGTATTTCTGGACCTCGTAGAAGCTGGCCGACTTGATCAGGGCGAGCGGGTTCTCCTGGGCCTCGATGGTGTCGTTCTGCAGGCCGGTGAACACTTCCGAAAAGGCCATCGGCGTCGGCTTGGCGCCCAGACCCTGCCAGAAGGACACGAACAGCGGCACGTTCGGCACGCGCATCTTCAGGCCGTTCAGGTCGTCCGGCGACTTGATCGGGCGCTTGCTGGTCAGGTTGCGCGGGCCGCGGGCGAAATAGGTCAGCGGGACCAGCTGGGTCTTCTGCTCGATGGCCTCGGCGATCTTCCGGCCCGGCGCGCCGTTGACGACCTTGTCCAGATGGTCGAGATCGCGGATGCCGTAGGGGACCGCCAGCAATGCCGCCGCCGGCGCCCAGTTCTGCAGGGATTCGCCGGTGATGGTGAAATCGATGGTGCCGAGCTGGATGCCCTTGATCAGATCGGTTTCCTTGCCGAGCTGCTCGTTGGGGAACACCTTGACCTCGACCGCGCCGTTGGTGCGCTTGGCGACTTCCTCGGCGAAGACCAGCGAGGCCTTGTGCCAGACATTCTCCTCGTTGGCGAGGTGGCCCAGCTTCAGCGTCGTCTTGGCCTGGGCACGGACGATGGCCGGCGCGGCGATGCCGCCGAGCAGCGTCGCACCGGCGGCGATGCCGGCGCCGAGACCGATGCTCTTGGCCAGCGTGCGCCGGGAAATCGGGCGGGAGATCGGGGTCTTGCTGTTCATCCTGGTGTTCCTCCGTTTTGGGCGGATCGGGTCCGCCTTCCTTAGCGCGATGGATAAACTGGGGCCGGCGGTCAGCCTTCGAAGTCGAGCTGCACCTTGATCGTGCTCGACGGGTCGGTTTCGATCAGGGAGAAGGCGCTCGCCGCGTCGGCGATCGGGAAGACCTGGGTGATCATGGCGGCCGGCTGCAGCTTGCCGCTCTCCAGCCACTCGATCACCTGCGGCAGCAGGCGGCGGTTCAGGCGGGAACCGACCAGCGTCAGCTCCTTCTTCACGATCTCCTGCTGGCTGATGTTGCAGGGGCCGGGCGAGAAGCCCAGCAGGCCGATGCGCGCGGCCGGGCTGGCGAGGCGGCAGGCCTCCTCCAGCAGGGCCGGCACGCCGGCGCCGTCGATCACCACCGTGGGGCCGAGTCCGTCATTCTCGTCGCGCACGGCGTCGGGCACCGACACGCGCGAGGAGTTGAGGACGACGTCGGCGCCGAACTCCTTCGCGCGCTCCAGCCGCTTGTCGTCCAGGTCGGCGACGATGCAGCGGGCGCCGTGCAGCTTGGCGACCTGCACCACCGTCAGCCCGACGGTGCCGGCGCCATAGACCAGCAGCGTGTCGTCGGCGCCGATGCCGGTGCGCGACAGCACGTTCGCCGCGATGGACAGCGGCTCCGCCAAGGCCGCGATGGAAATGGGCAGGTCGGAACGCACCTTCACCGCATTGGCCGCCGGCACCACCACATGGTTGCGGAAGCCGCCGTCGCGGTGGACGCCGAACACCTCCAGATTGGCGCAGACGTTGGTGCGCCCGGCCCGGCAGGCATAGCAGCGGCCGCAGGACACCACCGGATCGACCACCACATGGTCGCCGGCCACGACGTTGGTCACGCCGTCGCCGACCGCCTCGACCGTACCGGCGAACTCATGCCCGATGACGCGGGGGTAAACCGCGAAGGGGTTGGAGCCGTGGTAGATGTGCAGGTCCGACCCGCAGATCCCGGCGCGCTGGACGCGGACCAGCACCTCGCCGGCCTTGACCGGCCCGGCATCCGGGGCGTTTTCAGGGCGAAGGGCCAGCACATGCGGCTTTTCGACGGTCAGGGAAACCACGGGAACACTCCCTACAGAAGGTGATGCTTTGGAAGCGGGGTCAGGCGGCGGCGGCAACCACGGCGCGGGCACCCTCGGCGAACAGGCGCTTGAGCGCGGCGGTGACCGGTCCGGTGAAGCGCGGGTCGCTCGGCAGATCGTCGCCAAACACCGTGGTCAGGCCGAACAGAGCCTCGGCCAGCCGGTCCGGGTTGCCGGCGGTCGATGCCGCGATCTCCGCCAGACGGGAGGCCAGCGGGTCGCGCACGTCGATGGGCTGTCCCTTCTCGTCGATGCCGGCGACGTAGCGCATCCAGGCGGCGACGGCCAGGACCAGCCGGTCGATGGACTCTCCGGCAGCGAGGCGCTCGCGGATCGGGTTCAGCAGGCGCTGCGGCAGCTTCTGCGTGCCGTCCATGGCGATCTGCCAGGTGCGGTGGCGCAGCGCCGGATTGCGGAAGCGGGCGATCAGCGCGTCCTTGTACTGCTCCAGATCCGCACCGGGAGGCATATGCAGGGTCGGGCCGGTCTCGCGGTCCATCAGGTTGCGGACCAGGGTGGCGAAGGCGGGATCGGCCATGGTGTCCGACACCGTCTCGTAACCTGCCAGATAGCCGAGATAGGCGATGGTGGAGTGGCTGCCGTTCAGCAGCCGCAGCTTCATCGTCTCATAGGGATGGACGTCGGCGACCAGCTCGACTCCCACTTCCTCCCAGGCCGGGCGGCCGGCGGGGAAGCGGTCCTCGACCACCCACTGGGTGAAGGGCTCCGTCACCACCGGCCACGCATCCTGCATGCCGAGGGATTGGGACACGCGGGCGCGGTCCGCTTCGGTGGTTGCGGGCACGATGCGGTCGACCATGCTGTTCGGGCAAGCGACGGTTTCCCCGACCCAGGCGCCGAAGTCCGGATCGCGCAGTTCGGCGAAGCGGCGGAGGATGCGGGCCACCGTGTCGCCGTTGCTTGGCAGGTTGTCGCAGCTCAGCACGGTGAAGGGCGGCAGCCCGGCGGCGCGGCGGCGGGCCAGCGCCTCGGCCAGGAAGCCGATGGCGGTGCGCGGCTTGCCCGGATTGTCCAGGTCGTGGCGGATATCGGGATGGTCCTCGTTCAGCGCGCCGGTCGCCGGATCGTGGCAGTAGCCCTTCTCCGTCACCGTCAAGGTGACGATGCGCACCGACGGGCGGCACATCCGTTCCAGCACCGCCTGGGGGTCCTCATGCGCCACCAGCAGTTCCAGCAGGCAGCCGATCACCCGCAGCCGCTCCCCCTCCGCATCGCGCACCGCGACCGTGTAGAGCCCGTCCTGCGGTTCCAGCGCGTCGCGGGTGTCGGGGCTGCGCAGGCTGACGCCGGCGATGCCCCAGGGGCCGAACCGCTTCTCCAGCAAGGCGTCGGTGTAGGCTGCCTGATGGGCGCGCTGGAACGCGCCGACGCCGAGATGGACGACCCCGAGTTCCAGCCCCCTGCGGTCATAAGCCGGCCGCTCCACCGCCGCCGGCAGGGTGGACAGGCCGGCCGCGGCGAGGCGGGGGAGGGTGGGAGATGCAGGGGATTGCATGTGAAACGGTTTCCTTCCCGACGAAGCATTGGCGCGAGGCGTCGGCTCGCATTCTTGTATGGTAGTATGTCAAAGCAGGCCGTCGAGGGCAACCCGGATTGTTCCGCAACGAAATGATAAGGCGCCCTGACAAGGAAAGAGGCCAATGCTGCGCCGATCAGCGCAGTCCGGCAACCTTCGAGCGGCCGGCAGACCGGGACGAGGTCTTGGGAACGGGAGGCGCCACCCCATCCTCCAGCGTGAACAGGTCGGGGAACTTGCCTTCCAGTTCGGGCAAAGACGTCAGGATCTCGCGCAGGTGCATGCCCATCGCCGCCTCGGCCTTTGCGGGGTCGCGGGCGACGATCGCCTCCAGCACCGCCTGATGCTGCGAGATCAACCGGCGGATCGGCGTGGCGTAGGGCACGCTGAGGTAACGGACACGGTCCATCTGGGCCTTCGTCTCCTCCACGATGCGCCAGGCATAATCGCACTCCGCTCCGATGGCGATGGTGCGGTGGAAGGCCTCGTCCAGTTCCAGGAAGCGCACCGGCACCGGTTCGTCGGCGATGTCCCACTGGGCCTTCAGATTGTCGCGCAGTTCGGCGAGGCCCGCCGGCGTGATGGTTTCGCAAGCCTTGCGGACGACCGCGGTCTCCACCGCCTCGCGGACGAAACGGGCATCGAGCACCTGCTTGACCGAGATCTTGACGACGAAGGTGCCGCGCTGCGGCCGGATGGTCAGCAGGCCGGACTCGCTGAGCTTGATGAAGGCCTCGCGCACCGGCTGGCGGCTGACGCCGAGCTGGTCGGCGATTTCCTGCTCGGACAGGGCTTGACCGGGGCGGAACTGCATCGTCACGATGGCTTGGCGCAGCACCCGGTACACGCGCCGCGCGATCGGCTCCCCGGAGTCCACGTCGATCTTGTTCAGCATCGCATTGCCATCCTGTCAGGCCGCCCTTCTCCCCGCTGGCTTCGTCATACAAAGCATGGGCAAGGGGAAACAATCAGCCAAGCATACTACCATACTAGTTGGGAAGCAAGCCCCACGCTGCGGAGCGCCCATATGCGACGTCGCATTTCACAGCGCTACGACTTATGGAAATCATTTCGCACCAGCACACGGACGGTTGAAACTTCCTGCGGAATCGGCATGCTGTCGCCGATGGTCTGACCACTTCGCGTGCAGGGGTTGCTCCTGCCCGGGTTTTGATCATCCCAATTCATGCATCAAGTGCCCGCGCATCGCCCCCTTATCCGTCCCTCCTCGACCAGGAAACCGTCGCCCATGTCCGCCATCCTGCTGCAGGAAAATTCCGAGACGAAGGACCAGCCGCTCCGCGAAGACATCCGCCTGCTGGGGCGCATCCTGGGCGACACCGTCCGCAGCCAGGAAGGGGAGGCGGTGTTCGACATCGTCGAGCGCATCCGCCAGACCTCGATCCGGTTCCACCGCGAAGAGGATCAGGGCGCCCGCAAGGAGTTGGAGGCGATCCTGAACAGCCTGTCGCCGCCGCAGACGGCGCGGGTGGTGCGGGCCTACAGCTTCTTCTCGCACCTCGCGAACATCGCCGAGGACCAGCACCACATCCGCCGCACCCGCGCCCATGCGCTCGCGGGGTCGTCGCCGCGCGACGGCACCATGGCCCATGCGCTGGACGAAGCGACGAAGGCCGGCATCACCACCCAGCAGCTGAAGGAGTTCTTCGACGGCGCGCTGGTAAGCCCAGTGCTGACCGCCCACCCGACCGAGGTGCAGCGCAAGAGCATCCTGACGGTGCAGATGGCCGTCGCCAAGCTGCTGGCGGAGCGCGACCACGGCCCGATGACGCCGGAGGAGGAGGAAACCAACCTCGAATCCCTCCAGCGCGCCGTGCTGACGCTGTGGCAGACCGCGATCCTGCGCGCCACCAAGCTGGCGGTGACGGACGAGGTGGCGAACGGCCTGACCTTCTACGACTATACCTTCCTGCGCGAGATGCCGCGCTTTTACGCCCAGCTGGAAGACCATCTGAAGCGGATGGACCCGTCCTGGGCGACGACGGAGCTGCCGTCCTTCCTGCGCATGGGCAGCTGGATCGGCGGCGACCGCGACGGCAACCCCTTCGTCACCGCCCCCGTGCTGCGCCAGGCGATGCGGATGCAGAGCACCCGCGCCTTGCAATTCTATCTGGACGAACTGCACGCACTCGGCGCCGAGCTGTCGCTGAGCACCCGCGTCATCGACGTGTCGGAGCCGCTGCGCCAGCTGGCCGAACGCTCCCCCGACCCGTCGCCGCACCGCAAGATGGAGCCGTACCGCCGCGCCATCTCGGGCATCTATGCGCGGGTCGCCGCGACCTTGCGGACGCTGGACGGCCTGGAGGCGCCGCGCCACGCCGTGGGCGACGCGCCGCCCTACGCCACCCCGGCGGAATTCCGCGCCGACCTCGAGATCATCGACCGCTCGCTGACCGTCAATGGCTCGGCCTCGCTGGCCAAGGGCCGGCTGCGCCACCTGCGCCGCGCCGTCGACCTGTTCGGCTTCCATCTGGCCAGCATCGACCTGCGCCAGAACTCCGACGTTCACGAGCGGTCGGTGGCGGAGCTGCTGTCCTTCGCCGACGCCGGCGTCGACTACAAGGCGCTGTCGGAGGACGAGCGGATCGAACTGCTGGTGCGCGAGTTGGAGACCAACCGGCCGCTGGCCTCGCGCTACGCCGACTATTCGGAGGAGACCGGTTCCGAACTGGACATCCTGCGCACCGCCGCCGATGCCCGCGCCCGCTTCGGATCGGACGCGGTGGTGAACTGCGTCATCTCCAAGACCGACGGCGTGTCGGACATCCTCGAAGTCGCGGTCCTGCTGAAGGAAGCCGGCCTGCTGCGGCCGAAGGACAAGGCACTGGACCTGAACATCGCCCCGCTGTTCGAGACCATCGGCGATCTGCGCAACTGCGCCGCCACCATGGACCGGCTGCTGTCGATTCCTACCTACCGGCGCTTCCTGGAAAGCCGCGGCAACCTGCAGGAGGTGATGCTCGGCTATTCGGACAGCAACAAGGACGGCGGCTTCCTCACCTCCGGCTGGGAGCTGTACAAGGCCGAAATCGCGCTGGTGGAGGTGTTCGCCAAGCATGGCGTGCGGCTTCGCCTGTTCCACGGCCGCGGCGGCTCGGTCGGCCGCGGCGGCGGTCCCAGCTATCAGGCGATTCTGGCCCAGCCGGCCGGCGCGGTGCAGGGCGCCATCCGCATCACCGAACAGGGCGAGGTCATCGCCGGCAAATATTCGAACCCGGAAGTCGGCCGGCGCAATCTGGAAACGCTGGCGGCGGCGACGCTGGAGGCGACCCTGCTGCACCCGGAATCGGCGGAGCCCTGCACCGATGTGTTCCTACAGACCATGGAGGAGCTGTCGGAACACGCCTTCAAGGCCTATCGCGGTCTGGTCTACGAGACCGAGGGTTTCGAGACCTATTTCTGGGAATCGACGGTGATCGGCGAGATCGCCAACCTCAACATCGGCAGCCGTCCGGCCTCGCGCAAGAAATCGACCAGCATCGAGGATCTGCGCGCCATTCCCTGGGTGTTCAGCTGGGCGCAATGCCGACTGATGCTGCCGGGCTGGTACGGCTTCGGCTCGGCGGTGAAAGCCTATCTGGCCGAGCATCCCGACGGGATGGAGCGGCTGCGCGCCATGCACCGCGACTGGGGCTTCTTCCGCACGCTGCTGTCCAACATGGACATGGTGCTGTCCAAGTCGAACATCGCCATCGCGTCCCGCTATGCCGGGCTGGTGTCGGACCCGGATCTTCGCGACGCCATCTTCTCGCGCATCCGGGCGGAGTGGCAGGACTGCATCGAGGTTCTGCTGGCGATCACCGAACAGTCGGCCCTGCTGGAGAAGAACCCGCTGCTGGCGCGGTCGATCCGCAACCGCTTCCCCTATCTGGACCCGCTCAACCACGTCCAGGTCGAGTTGCTGAAGCGCCACCGCACGATCGACAGCGGCGAGCAGATCGCCCGCGGAATCCATCTGACCATCAACGGCATCGCCGCCGGATTGCGCAACAGCGGCTGATCCGCCCGCACTTTCCCACCGGCAGGACCATTCGAAGCGAGCCCCTCTTCCCTGCGGAAGAGGGGCTCGCTTCGTTTGTGAGCAAGTGCGAAATCAATTTCGCCGGCAATCTTTCCCTGCTCTTGTGCAATGCCGTTCAATTCTTCGCCGCTGCAAAATGACGCAGGCGAATTCGAATGGCTGGGCCGCAAAAAATCATGGGTTCTTTCAAGAATCCGAATTGAAGGCAGACGAATAGTTTGATAGCTGTCGCCGCCTCACCAGGAGGATTGGTATGACCACTCAGTCGCAACAGCAGCAAATGGCCCAGCCGGACGAGGTTCGGGCGCAAGGGGCGGCCAGCGCCGCCAGCACCCGGCCGGGCGCCACCCCCGCCGCCGAACAGGAAGAGCAAGTCTTCTGGGGCGGTGCATGCGGCGCCGGTGCCGGCGCGGCGATCCTGTGGCAGCCGATCAACGTCCAGGGAAGCCGTCGGCGGTGACCGGTTGCGGTATGGTTGAGATCCTGGCTCTATCGCGTCGCTCCGCAGGCCGGACGACGGGATAGAGCCAGCCGGTTTTCCGCTCTCTCTGCTGTTTTCAGCCCGCCCGCATCCGGTTGACCAGGCTGTCGACCTGCGAGCCCAGCGACCGCACCTCGTCCGCCACCGTGGAGGACGCCGTCAGCACGCGGGTGGCGGATTCGCCCGATTCCGCGGCGGCCCGCGCCACCGAATCGATGTTGCGGCGGACATGCTGGGTGCCGTCGGCAGCCTCGCCGACATTGCGGGCGATCTCGCGGGTGGCCGCACTCTGCTGCTCGACCGCCGCCGCGACGGTGGCGGCGATCTCATTGATCTCTCGGATGGTGCCGGCGATGGAGCGGATGGCATCCACCGCATCCTGGGTCACCGACTGCATCGCCTGAATCTGGCTGGAGATCTCCTCAGTCGCCTTACCGGTCTGGTTGGCGAGACTCTTCACCTCCGACGCCACCACGGCGAAGCCCTTGCCGGCCTCTCCGGCGCGCGCCGCCTCGATGGTGGCGTTCAAGGCCAGCAGGTTGGTCTGGCTGGCGATGTCGTTGATCAGCTGCACCACCTCGCCGATCTTGTTGGCCGATTGCGACAACCCCTCCACCGTGCGGTCGGTGCGTTCGGCCTCGCTGGCCGCCTTGCGGGCGATCTGGCTGGAGGCGTGGACCTGGCTGCCGATCTCCTGGATGGACGCCGACAGCTCCTCCGTCGCGGCGGCGACCGCCTTGACGCTGCCTTCGGCCTGCTGCGAGGTGCTGGCGGCGGTCGCGGCCTCGCCGGTGGTGGCCTCCGCGTTGCGGCTCATGCGCTGGGCCATGTCCTGCATCTCACCCGCCGCACGGGCGACGCGGTCCAGCACGCCGCGGACGCTGCTTTCGAAATTCTCCGCCATCTCGACCATGGCCCGGCGGCGCTCCCCGGCAGCCCGGCTGCGTTCGGTCTCGGCACGGGCGTTGGCGGCACTGGCCTCGTTGGCGGTGTCGCGGAAGACCATCAACGCGCGGGTCATGTCGCCGATCTCATCGGTGCCGGCGGCGGGGATCGGAGCGTTGAGGTTGCCTGCCGCAATCGCCCGCATGGCATCGGACAGGGCGCTGAGGCGGGCGACGATGTTGCGGCCGACCACGAACCAGGCCAGCGCCGCGGCGCCAACCAGACTGGCGGCGGCGAACAGGATCAGCATCATGCGGCCGGCGGACAGCGCGTCGGTGGCGCCGGCGGCGGCGGAATCCGCCTCCTGCTTCATCGCCGCGATCTGGCCGTCGATCATCCCGGCGAATTCCTGGGCGATCTGCCGGTTCTCGGCCAGGATCAGCTCGTTCTCGTCGACCGCATGCAACTCCGACTGGCGCAGCGCGAACAGGCTGGACTGGCCCTTGCCGAAGCCGATCAGGGCCTCGGCGCTCTTGACCAGCTTGGGAAGCCCGTCGTCGCCGACCGACTGCAAGGACTTCAACCGTTCCGCCATCGCCTTGGCGGCGGCGGCATAGCGGGCTTCCAGCGTCGCCAGCCTGTCCTCCGTCGGGGCCTGCGTCGCCTCGTTCAGGGCGCCGACGGTGGCGGCGGCATAGGTCGACAGCTCCAGATATGTCCGGAAGCGGGCCAGCCCGTCGCCAAGCAGATCCTGCATCGAATCACGGGTCTGCGAGCGGATGTTGACGCTGGACAGCTTGATCTCGGCCTTCAGCCGCATCAACGGCGAGTCCATCTGCTCCAACAGCGCCGCCTGTTTGCGCGCCGCCTCGGCCAGCACCTTGGCGATCTTCTGGCCGACGGACGCGCGCTCGCCGCTGTCGGCCGGCAGTTCCAGCGCCTTGCGGCGCAGGTCGAACACCCCGTCGGCGCCGTCGCCCAGCAGGAAGAAGTCGTCGAGCCCGTCGGTGGTCTCCTTGCTCAGCCGGCTGCCGACCTGCGCGGTGGCGCTGACCATGCGGGCAGCGGCTTCCAGATAGGATTGCTGGTGCTGGGTGACGGCAAAGGCGGTTTCAGCTCCGCCGGCGCGGGTCAGCGCCTCGGACGCGACGCTCAGGTCGCCGCGCACCTCGTACATGGTGATCAGCGAGCGCACGGCATCCCCGAGCGCGTTCATGTCGCGTTCGGTGCTGGCGTCCAGTGTCTCGCCCTTGCCGCGCAGCGTCGCGCCGGCCCGTTCGGTCATGGGAGCCAGGGCCGCCAGGAAGGTGTCGTAGGAGGTGGCCAGCCCGACGCCCATCTCCTCGCGGGTGGTGCGGACCGACAGGCGACGGTTGACGGCGGCGTTTTCCTTGTCCAGCGTGACGACCAGCGCCTCGGTCTTGGCCCGCAATTCCGGAATGCGGGAATCGCCGGGCCGGCGATTGCCCAACTCGTCCACCAGGGCGCCCAGCGTCTTGGCGCTGCCCATGATGTCGCGATAGGCACGCTCGCGCTCGGCCTGTGTCTCGGCGGCATCCAGCACCGGAGCGGCGGCGGCGATGCCGCTGCTTTCGCCGGACAGGCGCTTGGCCAGTTCCATTTCCGGCAGCCCGGTGCCGACGATCCGCGTCAGCGGCGCCTCCACCGCGGAGAAGGAGGTCAGCCCGACGATGCTGGCGGCGACCGTCATGCCGGCCATGCCGGCAAAGGCGAACAGAAGCTTGCCGCGCACGCCCAGGCGGCGGGCGCGTGGCTCGCCGTCCTTGCGGCCGGGCATCATGGTGTCGTCGCGGACATCGATCGTCATGTTTCGTCCCTGCTCCCCCGGAGTGAAATGACTGGCCGGGCTTGGCGCCCGTTTTGTTCGTTCCTGCCCCTGCCGCCGCTGCCGGTTCCCGCTTGCGCGGCTTGATCCCGGCCTGCACTGCTTGGCAGACCAACCATACTGCAGTGTGGTTGACAGATCCTTACGGGGGAACTCTCATTTTCTGCCATCCATGGACATAGTCGCTTTCGGCGAGCTGCCGCCCGACCGGTGGATCGGCGTGCGTCATTATGACCATCAGCCTGCGACGAACGTTATAGAGGCTCTCCCTTCCCGCAACCGCCGTGTTAGTCTCCCGAGTGAGACATCGGCGATGGGGAGACGCATGCGGGTCTGGCAGACGGTATTCTCGCCCTCGGTGACGGAGGTGTCTCCGCAGCCCGTCCGGCAACGGACCGATCTGGTGCTGGTCTTCGGCTCGGTCGCCCATTTCGACGCGCCGGATTTCGCGACGAGGCTGGCCGATGCCTTCCCCGGTGCTGTGCTGGCCGGATGCAGCACCGCGGGCGAGATCGTCGGCGACGGCGTGCTCGAAGAATCCTGCACGGTCACGGCCATCCGCTTCGACCGGGGCGCCGTCGCCGCGGCGGAGGCCGGCATCGCGGCCATCGACGACAGCCAGCCGGCGGGGGAGGCGTTGGGAGAGGCGCTTGCCGCCCGGCCGGGGCTGTCGGGGGTGCTGCTGTTCGCCCGCGGCGTGACGGTGAACGGCAGCGCTCTGATCGATGGGCTGGTGTCGCGCCTGCCGGCCGGGGTACCGGTGTCGGGCGGACTGGCCGGCGACGGCGGCGCCTTCGTCCGCACGCTGGTGCTGTCGCCGTCCGGCGTGTCCGACGCCCGTGCGGTGGCGGTCGGGCTCTATGGCGGTGTTTCCCATGGCGACGGGCCGCAT
>JBKHVJ010000195.1:0-2353 GCA_046570145.1 Alphaproteobacteria bacterium | reverse complement strand
CCTGCAAGCCGAGAAAGCTCGCGCCATTATGCCGCGCCGGGGCCAAATCGGCCTGCAGACGCTTGATCCCCACCATCGCCGCCGCGGTGCGCGGCCGCTATGCCGACTTGGTGGTGGTCGGCCAGCCGGCGCCGGAGCGCGACCGCGACCAGCCCGTCGCACAGCCGGCCGACCTGCTGTTCGAATGCGGTCGGCCGCTTCTGGTCGTGCCCTATGCCGGTCGCTTCTCAACCATCGGCGAACGGATCCTGGTCGGCTGGAACGGCAGCCGCGAGGCGGCGCGCGCCATCGGCGACGCCATGCCCCTGCTGTCCACCGCCAAGCACGTGGTGGTGATGGCCGCCAATCCGAAGCCCGGTCCCAACGGCCTGGGCGACGAGCCCTGCGCCGACATCGCCCGTCACCTGTCCCGCCACGGCTGCCGCGTGGAGGCCACCCATGTCGCCACCGACGTGGTGGAGCCCGGCGACACCGTGCTGAACATGGCTGCCGACGAAAGCTGCGACCTGCTGGTGATGGGCGCCTATGGCCGCTCCCGCTTCCGCGAACTGGTGCTGGGCGGCATGACCCGCTTCATACTGCAGCACATGACGGTTCCGGTGCTGATGAGCCATTGAGGGGGATGGGGCGTCGCCTGCCGACGCCCCCACCCGTGGGGTTAAGCGACCATCCCTCTCCCGAGTCCCTCCGCAACCGCCGCGAGTCGCCCCTTGCCGCTCGTGGGGATAAGCGACCGGTCCGACCTTTCCACCCACATAGCCGTGGGGAAAAGCGGCGGATTCGTGGGGAAAAGCGGCGCGACTCGGGCTTTCCCCATGGGGATAAGCGGCGACTCAACTAATAAGTCTAACAACTAACCGTCGATTAGCTCGGTCGCCTAACCCCACATTGACTCCACCGCCCGCCGCTCACCAGGATGCCACAACATCTGGGCGGGGCGGCGATGGGCGACATACACAGGCTGGTGATCGAGCATGGTCGGGACAAGGCGCGTGCGCTGGTCCGCCCCGAGGATCGGACGCTGGTGGACATCGCCGCCGACATCCTGGCCGATGAGAACCAGCATCTCGGCATCACCTACAGCGGTTTCTGCCTGACCAGCCTGCCGCACAAGAAGCTGGCCGACGACGCCCCCTGGGAAAAGCGCGGCCATCAGGTGACGCTGCTGGTCGAACCGGGGCGGCTGAAGGTGAACGGCAAGGTGAAGCTGTTCGGCGTGCCCTATGGCGCGCGGGCGCGGATGATCCTGATCTATCTGCAGACCCAGGCGGTGCGCACCGGCCGGCGCGAGGTCGAGCTCGGGCGCTCGATGCGCGACTGGCTGACCCGCATGGGCATCAGCGTCGGCGGCGAGACCTTCCGCGGCTTCCGCGAACAGTCGCTGCGCATCTCCGCCTGCACGCTGAAATTCTTCTGGGACGGCGAGAACGCCGACGTGTTCGAGAAGGGCGGCATCGTCAAGCGCGGCCTGATCTTCCACGACGATCTCGGCGACGACCGCCAGGGCACGCTGTGGAACGACGTCGTCCAGTTGGACGAGACCTTCTTCCAGGCCCTGCGCGACCATCCGGTCCCGCTGCTGGAGGAGGCGGTGCGGCAGCTGAAGGACCGCTCGCTCAGCCTCGACCTCTATGTCTGGCTGGCCTACCGGCTGCATTCGCTGAGCCGGCCGCAGCCGATCTCCTGGCCGTCGCTCTATGCCCAGTTCGGCGCCGGCTACGACCAGATGAAGCATTTCAAGCCGCGCTTCGTGCAGGCCCTGCAATATGCCCTGGCCGCCTACCCCGACGCCAAGGTGGAGCCGGCCGACGACGGCGTCGTCCTCCACCCCAGCCGCCCGCCCATCGCCCGCCTGCTGGCGTGAGGGCGTGGGGTTAAGCGACCGCGGAGGGTCGGGGAAGGGACATCGAAGCCGGCATGTTTCCGTTGCGGTCGCTTCCCCCCACACCCCCGAAAGCGCGCGATCTCCATTGACCCACGTCATTGGGCCGCCCTCCCCTCCTCCCTAAGATCGCCGTCAGTTCCCGAATCGGAGAGGCACTGCCTTGGACGCCCTGTCGCTGCTGGATGCCGGACTGAACCAGTGCGCCGTGGTCATCGACCGCGACGGCGGGCTGCTGCTGGCCCTGCTGACCGCCGGGCTGGTCGGTGGCACCACCCATTGCACCGGCATGTGCGGCCCCTTCGTGCTGGCGCAGGTCTCGGCGCGGCTGGAGCGGGTGCCGCTGTCGGCCATGTCGGAGTTCCGGCGCCTGACCGGGGCGGCCGTGCTGCCCTACCATGCCGGCCGGGCGACGACCTATGCGCTGATCGGCGCCCTGTCGGCCTCGGTGGCAGGCCATATCGGGGCGCT
>JBKHVJ010000194.1:0-41756 GCA_046570145.1 Alphaproteobacteria bacterium | reverse complement strand
TTCGGTCAAAGGCGGACTGGGGGACCCGTGCGGGTCCGCATGCGGAGGGCCGGAACGGTCCGGCGGCCTGGAAACGGACCGACGGCCATCCGGACGTGCGACACTGTCGGTCGGACGCGCGATATTGTCGCGGGGGCGCTGTCCGGCACCCGGGCGGCATTCCGTCGTTCGACCATGGTCAAAAGCTCCCACTTGCGCGGCACGGCTTGCGGCCGTGGCGTCCCCACCGGCATCGCTGCCGGGCAAACCTGTTGTGAATCGGCCGGATCGGACGGAACGGCCGTCCGGCCCAGCCCAGTCGGCGAAAGGCGCCGAGCCTTACCCTGTTCTATTCTGTTCTTGGCCTCTCACCCCGGCACTTGGGTGCCGGTGGCGGATGCTACCCTTTTTCTTATCACAGACAGGTAAAGCAACTTGATCCGCAGGCGCAACACTCTCTTTTCTGTGACGGAAAAAAACAACATTCCTCGTGCCGTCACCATGGATTTCAGAACGAAATTTCCGGAAAGCCTATTTTCGACAAATTTCGTTCAGTTCTTTGTCAACAGCTGTTCACATGTTCAGCCGACGACGCGGCGGGGGTCGGTGAAGGGCTGCCCCAGGGCGTCGGCGACCGCCTCGTAGGTCAAGTGACCGGCATGGACGTTCAGCCCGGCCAGCAGGTGCGGGTCCTCGGCCAGCGCCCGTTTCCAGCCCTTGCCGGCCAGAGCCTGGACGAAGGGCAGGGTGGCGTGGTTCAGCGCCTCGGTGCTGGTGCGGGCGACGGCACCCGGCATGTTGGCGACGCAGTAATGCACCACGCCGTCCACCACATAGGTCGGGTCGGAATGGGTGGTGGCGTGGCTGGTCTCGAAACAGCCGCCCTGGTCGATGGCGACATCCACCAGAACCGATCCGCGGCGCATGCCGGCCAGCTGGTCGCGGCGCACCAGCTTCGGCGCCGCGGCCCCCGGCACCAGTACGGCGCCGACCACCAGATCGCTATCGGCGACCAGCCGGTCGAGGGTGTCGGCCGAGGCGTAGACGGTCTTCAGCCGCGGCCCGAACAAATCGTCGAGCTGGGCCAGCCGGGGCATGGAGCGGTCGGCGATGGTCACGTCGGCGCCCAGCCCCATCGCCATGCGGGCGGCGTTGGCGCCGACCACGCCGCCGCCGATCACCAGCACCTTGCCGGGCAGCACGCCGGGCACGCCGCCCAGCAGGATTCCGGAACCGCCGTTGCTTTTCTGCAGGGCGACGGCTCCGACCTGGATCGCCATGCGGCCGGCGATCTCCGACATCGGCGCCAGCAGCGGCAGCCGGCCGGCGCGGTCGGTGACGGTCTCATAGGCGATGGCGGTGCAGCCGCTCTCCATCAGCAGCCGGGCCTGTTCGGGATCGGGGGCGAGGTGCAGGTAGGTGAACAGCACCTGATCCGGCCGCAGCCTGCGACATTCCGCCGGCTGCGGCTCCTTCACCTTCACGATAAGATCGGCGTTCGCGAACACCTCTTCGGCGGTGCCGGCGATCTCGGCCCCCGCCGCGCGGTAGGCCTCGTCGGGAAAGCCGATCTCGGCGCCGGCGCCGCTCTGGATCAGCAGGGCATGGCCCTCCGCCGCCAGTTCGCGGACCGATGCCGGCGTCAGCCCGACACGGTACTCGTGGTTCTTGATTTCCTTGGGCACGCCGATGCGCGCGACCATGCGAGAAGTGACCATGAGAGTTCTCCCCGATGCGAACCCCCGTCGAACCCGATCTGGTGTCGTTGGAAACCATCGGTTAGGCGGATTGTCTCGGATGGGCCACTATACGTCCGTCCGAGCGGGTGAATCTCTGCAAAGCCTTGCATGAATCCCCCATAGTGTGGTGGAGCTTTCGCATGATCCACCACGTCTTCGAATAAAATTGCATGCACGCCCTGGACGCCCTGGACCACAAAATCCTGCGCCTTCTCCGCAAGGACGGCCGGATGAGCAACGCCAAGCTGGCGGCGGAGGTCGGGCTGTCGCCGTCGGCCTGCCTGCGCCGCCTGCACATGCTGGAGCATTCCGGCGTGATCCGTGGCTACACCGCCATCATCGAGACGGCGGACGAGGAGCGGTCGGTGACCGTCATCGTCCAGATCACGCTGGAACGCCAGACCGACGAGTATCTGCGCCGCTTCGACGCCGCGGTGCGCCGCTGTCCGGAGGTGCGGGAGTGCTACCTGCTGTCGGGTAGTTCGGATTACCTGCTGCGGGTGGTGGCGCAGGACCCCGCCGACTACGACCGCATCTACAAGGACTCGCTGTCGCGCCTGCCCGGTGTCCAGCGCATCCAGTCCAGCTTCGCCATCCGCAGCGTGGTGCGGCCCGGCAGCCTGCCGGTGGAAGAGCCGGCAGGCTGAGCCGCTCCGCCGGATCTACGCCCGGGTGGCCGCGATGTAGCGATGCTCCTGCGTGAGGCCGCCATAGCCGTAGGCGTCGGCTTGCACCTCATGCACCAGGGCATAGCTTTCCTCGTGGAGCGGCCCGAGCTCCGACTCCATGAAGGCGAACAGGTCGCGCAGGTAACGGGCCTTCTCGTCCTTCAGATTGGTGCCGTCCACCACCTTGATGTCGAGCCAGAAGCTGGACTTCCCGTGTTCCGCCAGACTGCGGCCGCCGACGATCCAGTGTTCCGGCGCAGTATAATCGACGGTGACGGCGGTGATGTCCGGCCGCTTGCGCAGAATGCCGGCGGTCAGGGCGACGATGCCGTCGGCCAGGCGGCGGGTCAGGTCCGGCGAGGGAGCCGCCGAGACTTTCACGGAGATGATGGGCATGGAACGCCTCCTCTGTTGCGATGAGAGGCAGGGTAAAACGGCGGCGATGAACAGAAAAACGGGTTTATCGGCATCGATGGTGCAGTTAAACTGAATCATGAACCGTACGCTGGATCTTGCCCAACTGCGCTCCTTCCTGCTGATCGCGGAAGGGCGCAGCTTTGCCGAAACCGCCGAACTGGTCGGACGCTCGCCGTCGGCCGTCAGCCTGCACATCCAGAAGCTGGAGGAAGCGGTGGGCGCCACCATCCTCCGCCGCAATGCCCGCGGGGTGGAGCCGACGTTGGCCGGGGAGAGGCTGCTGGGCTATGCGCGGCGCCTGCTGGCGCTGAACGACGAGACGCTCGCCGCCTTTCGCCCCTCTCCACGCCGGTCGCTGCGGATCGGCGTCACCCAGGACATCGCCGAGTCGGTCCTGCCCGCGCTGTTGCGCCGCTTCGCCGGCGAGCACCCGGAGGCCGAGCTGATCCTGCGCATCGACCGGTCGCTGGCGGTGATCGAGGCGGTGCAGGCCGGCGGCCTCGACGTCGCCATCGCTCTGCACCGCGACACGCCGGACAATCTCGGCGCGGTGGCGGAGGAGCCGATGTTGTGGATCGGGTCTGCGGATTGGCGCGACCGTGGACTGGATGGCGGGGGATCGGACGGCGGGAGGCTGGCGGTGCCGCTTGCCCTGTTCGAGCCGCCCTGCAGTTTCCGCACGGCTGCTCTCGACGCCCTGTCCACTACCGGTTTGCCCCACCGGATCGCGGTGACCAGCCCCAGCCTTGCCGGGCTGCGCGCCGCGGCGGAGGCCGGTGTCGGGCTGACCGTCCGGACCCGCCACAGCCTGACGGGACCGCTGCTCTGCGATATCGGCAGGGCTCTGTCCCTGCCGCCGCTGCCGACCGCCGCCTTCTGTCTCTACGCCCGCCGCGACGAGCCGTGGCCGGCGCGCGACGATTTCCTGGAACTCTGCCGGCGGCTGGGCTGAGAAGCCGTCCTCCTCACCCGAACAGGTCGAGCTCCGGGTCGGGCGCGGTTTCCGGGTGGGTCAGGTCGGTGCAGCCGATGCCGATCAGGCGGAAGGCGCGGCCGTCGACCTCGCGCTCCAGCAGGGCGATGCCGGCGGCGAGGATCGCCTCGGCCGAGCGGGTCGGCTCCACCCGGCGGGAGCGGGTCAGCTGCTGGAAATCCTTGGTCTTCAGCTTCAGCACCACGCTGCGGCCCAGAAGCCCTTCGCGCTCCAGCCGGCGGGCGACCTTGTCGGCCAGCGGGCGCAACTCCTGCGCCAGGGCAGGCAGGGTGGTGACGTCCCAGTCGAAGGTTTCCTCCGACGAGATGCTCTTGCTCGGCGATTCGGGCTGGACCCGGCGGGAATCCTCGCCGCGGGCATAGTTGAACAGCACCCGGCCCATGGCGCCGTAGCGCTTGACCAGCCAATGCTCGTCCTTGTCCTGCAGGTCGCCGACGCGGGTGATGCCGTCGGCGAACAGTTTGCGCTCCAGCGCCGGGCCGACGCCCCACAGGATGGTGACCCGCTTGGGCGCCAGGAAGCCCGCCGCCTCCGCCCGGCCCAGCGCGGAGAAACCACGCGGCTTGTCGAGGTCCGAGGCGATCTTCGCCAGCAGCTTGTTGTGGCTGAGGCCGATGGAGGCGGTGATGCGCAGTTCCCGCTCGAAGCGGCGGACGATCTCCACCAGCGCCTGGGCCGGGCTGATGCTGAGCCGCTCCTCCACGCCGGTCAGGTCGAGATAGGCTTCGTCGATGCTGATCGGCTCCACCAGGGGGGTGAAGGCCTCCATGATCGCGCGGGCCCGATGGCCGACCTCCTTATACTTGGCGATGTTCGGGCGGATGATGGTGGCGTCGGGGCAGCGGTCCAGCGCCTCCCGGATCGTCATGGCCGAACGCACGCCCGACATCCGCGCGACATAGCAGCAGGCGGCCACCACCCCGCGATGGTCGTCGCCGCCGACGATCACCGGCCGGCTCGCCAGCTCCGGCCGGTCGCGCTTTTCCACGGTGGCATAGAAGCTGTCGCAGTCGATGTGGCCGATGGACAGGCTATGCAGCTCGGCATGGCGGAACAGCCGCCGGCTGCCGCATTTCGGGCAGCGCGTTACGTCACCCGATCCTGCGCTTGACGGGGCGGCGGCGCAGTCGCGGCAGACGCTGTGCGGGGTGGCGGTCATTGGGGGTGACCCGTGGCCTTCTCGTCCCGGCGGAGGGAAAGCCCGACAATAGCAAGATATGGCGGTGGGGGCCAGTCTTTGGGTACATATGGTGAACGGAACTGACGATCTATATCAGGGACTGCCGGCCCTTACTTCTTGCGCTTGATGTCCGGATCCTGGGCTGGCTGCGATGACACGTCTCGCCTGTAGATTTGCTTCCAAGCGTTGATAAAGGCAGGCACAAGGCCCAACGCGCTCGCTCCCACCAGAGCAAGCGCAACCTGCTCGTGACCGGTGGTCGCACAGAAAATGGCGCCGCCGATCAAGGCAATTCCAATTATAAAGCCATAGCTCAAGCCCCAGAAAGCGTTGCGTGACTGGGCTCTGATTGCCGTTCGCTCCCAATCGATCTGATGGTCGAGCTGACGCTCTGCCATGGCCAGTATGCGCTCGGCAGCACCCGGCAGGATTTCTTCGTAGTGGCGAAGCAATGCGGGCGGCGGCATGGGGCCTTCGAAACGCTCATGCCTTTCAAGGATGCTGACGACGGCGGCGCTTGCTTCCTCGGCCTTTTCCGGCCCGAGCATTCCCTCAAGTGCCTGCTCGATCGTGTCTTCCAGCTGCTTTGCAACGGGCAGAGATTCCGTTTGGGCGGAAGACGGTCCCGTCGGATCGGTCTTTTGAATTTTATGAGTGGGCATCACGGGGGCCATGACATCAGAAGGCTTGCCCGTCCCGCTCACGCCTCATTGCCGTGCGCATATGGTCTCCGACCGTCCGCCAGCTGCCGCGAATCCCGTCGCCACTGTAGCGTGGTGGGTTGAATTCGGTTGGTCCGAGCAAGGTCATCGCACCCAGCCCCATGACGAGACTGGACCAGAATGCGCGGCCAGCCTTCGGCGTAGCCGGCGCACGGTCTTCCCGTTGCGCACGATATACAGCCTTTTTGCTGCTACCCACGACATCCTCCCCGCTCATAAGCGTCACATCATGCCATGTGTTCCAATGCGTACTCAATGTGTCTTTGCGTACTCAACTGTACGCGAGGCATCTCACCATAGAGGCATCTCACCATAACAGATGGCTATGCACTCTGATCGCGGCAAGCGTACACAAGCGGGCGCGATGTGTACGCGTCGCGGTGAATTCGGATGTTTCCATCAGGCACGAGGCAACATCACCGCAGCACGTCGCCCCCCACCGCCAGCCGGCCCGCGACGACGGCGGCCTGGGTGCGGCTGACCACGTTCAGTTTGCGCAGGATGCTGGAGACGTGGACCTTCACCGTCTGCTCCGACACGTTCAACTCGCCGGCGATCTGCTTGTTCAGCTTGCCGTCGACGATCATGGTCAGGATGCGCAGTTGCTGCGGCGAGAGGGAGGCGAAGCGGCGGGCGGATTCTGCCTCGTCGGCTTCCGATGACACCGCCGACAGCGGGGGCGCCCAGGTCTCGCCGGACAGGATGGCGCGGATGGCGTCGGCCATCGCCGGCATCGACAGCGATTTGGGGATGTAGCCCGAGGCGCCATAGGCCAGCGCCCTGCGGATGGTGTCGGAATCCTGCAAGGCCGACAGGATGGCGACCGGAACGGTCGGGTGGTGGGCCAGCATCATGAACAGGCCGGCGAAGCCGTGGGTGCCGGGCATGTTGAGGTCGAGCAGCACGAGGTCGATGTCGCCCGGCCGCTGCCCCACCGTGGCCATCACCGAGTCGAGGTCCGGGCACTCGATCACCCGCACCTCCGGCATCGCCTTGCCCAGCGCGTCGCGCAGTGCCGCCTGGACCAGCGGGTGGTCGTCGCCGATGACGATGGTCGTTCGCTCGCCGGCCGCTTCTTCTGTCGCTGCGCTGTCCTCGCCCATGGCCTTCGTATCCCCCCATTCACGGCCGTCCGGCTTTTGTCCGGTTCCAGCCTTACCGTTCGGCAACCGCAGACGTCTGCAGGGCCGCCCCGTTCAGGAAGCGGCGCAGCGACGCCGGCTTCACCGGTTTGTAGAGCACGCCGCAGCCGCAACGCTCCGCCTCGGCCCGCACCGCTTCGGACCGGTCGGCGGTCAGCAGCAGCCCCTTGACCGGACGGCCCCACAATTCCCGCAACCGCTGCAGAACCGCAAGCCCCGTCTACCCGCCGCCGACGTGATAATCCACGCAGACCACATCTGGAAGTGTGCCGTCGAAGGGGGCGAGCGCCGCCAGCGCGCCGGCCACGTCCGACGCCGTCGCCACCCGGCAGCCCCATTGGCCGAGCAGGGCGCGCAGGCCGGCCAGGATCGGCTCCTCGTTATCGATGCACAGCACCAGCAGCCCGGCCGACAGGGCGGCGGGGACGGAGACCGGGCGGTCGACCGGGGCGGGGCGCGCCTGCTCCATCGGCACCTCCACCGCGAAGCCGGTGCCGCGCCCGACGATGGAGTGCAGCGTCACCCGATGGCCGAGCAGCCGGGCGATGCGGTCGACGATGGCGAGGCCGAGGCCCAGCCCCTTGTCGGCCGGGTCGCCGCCGCCGTCCGAACCGCCCAGCCGGCGGAACTCCTCGAACACCTCGCGCCGCTTGGTCTCGGGGATGCCCGGGCCGGTGTCCCACACCTCGATGCGCAGGCTATCGCCATGAACAGGGTCGCGGCGGCGGCGGCAGCCGAGCAGCACCCGGCCCTTGGGCGTGTAGCGGATGGCGTTGGACAGGAAATTCTGCAGCACCCGGCGCAGCAGCTGCGGGTCCGACCGCACCAAGGCGCCGCAGCCGACCACCTTGAGCGTCAGCCCGCGTTCCTGCGCCAGGGCGGAGAACTCCACCCCCAGCCCGCCCAGCAGTTCGTCGATGGCGAAGCTGCGCAGCTGGACCCGGACATTGCCGGCATCCAGCGAGGAGATGTCGAGCAGCCCGCCCAGCAGCATCTCGGTGGAGCGCAGGGCGGCGGCGGCATTGTCGATCATGCCGCATTCGGACACCCGCTGCTCCACCGTCGGCAGGGGAACGCGGATGCTTTCCTCCAGCGCCGAGACGAACAGGCGGGCGGCGTTCAGCGGCTGCAGCAGGTCGTGGCTGGCGGCGGCGAGGAAGCGGGTCTTGCTGGCATTGGCCGCCTCGGCCTCCGCCTTGGCCTGCTGCAGTGCATCGGTGCGCTCCTGCACCCGGTGCTCCAGGCTTTCGTTGGCCTCGCGCAGGGCCTCGGCGGCGCGGTAGCGCTCGGTCACGTCGGTGTAGGTGGAGACGTAGCCGCCCTCCGGCAGCGGGTTGGCGACGATCTCCAGCACCGTGCCGTCGGGCCGGCGCCGCTCGTAGCGATAGGGCCATTGCAGGTTGGAGGTGTCGCGGTTGGTCAGCAGCGCCTTCATGTCGTGGGCGCTGTATTCGCCGCGCCGCTCGTTGAAGCGGACCAGATCGGCGAAGGGCACGCCCACCCGCACCATGTCCGCCGGCAGGTCGAGCAGTTCCAGGTAACGGTGGTTCCAGGCGGCGATGCGGTGGTCGGCGTCGATCACGCAAATGCCCTGGCCGATGTTCTCCAGCGTCGCCTGCAGCAGCTTGCGGTTGAAGCGAAGCGCTTCCGACGCCTCGTCCAGCATCGCCATGGCGTCGCCGCGCGACAGCGACCGCCCCTGGAGCGAGGCCGCCATCACCACACGCGCCGAGGCCGCGCCGATGGCGCCGGCGATCAGCGTCTCGGTGAATCGGACGGCGTCGAGGTCGGCCGGGCCCGCCTCGCCCTTGCGGCCGGCGGCATAGGCGTCGAAGGCGGCGTTGCCGCGCTCCGCCCCGACGAAGCGGATGGCGAGCGCCCGCAGGTCGGCCAGCTTGGCGAGGGCCTGGGGGGTGTCGTCGTCGTCCTGGTCGGCGGTGGCGGTGGTGTAGAAGACGGCCTGCGTGCGCTCCACCGCGCTGGGGCGGGCGAGCAGGGAGCCGGCGACGAAGGCGATCAGGTTGGCCAGCAGGCTCCACAGGCTGGCGTGGGAGATGGGGTCCAGCCCCTCGATCCCGAACAGCGCCTGCGGCCGCAGCCAGCCGATGCCCCAGGGGCCGACATCGAACAGCGCGTCGGGCACCGGGACGATGCGGGCCATCGACGGCACCAGCAGGGTGTAGACCCACAGCAGGAAGCCGGCCCCCAGCCCGGCCAGCGCCCCCACCCGGTTGGCCCGCGGCCAATAGAGCCCGCCGAAGAAGGCCGGCCCGAACTGCGCCACCGCGACGAAGGAGAGGAGGCCGATGACGGTCAGCGGGTAATCGCGGTCGACCAGCCTGTGCATCACATAGGCCAGCAGCAGGATGCCCAGCACCGACAGCCGCCGCACCAGCAGCAGCGTGCCGACCATGTCGCGCCGGCCGACGCGGGCGGCGAAGCGCGGGCGGCTGAGCAGCAGCGGCATCGCCACGTCGTTGCACAGCATGGTGCTGAGCGACACGGCGGCGACGATGACCATGCCGGTCGCCGCCGACAGGCCGCCGATGAAGGACAGCAGGCTGAAGCCGCTCGCCCCCGCCGCGATGGGCAGGGTGATCATGAAGGTGTCGGGATTGATCCCGTCGCCGAAGGTGACGAGGCCGGCCACCGCGATGGGGATCATCAGCGCGCTGAGCGCGACCAGATAGGTCGGATACATCCAGGCGGCGGCACGCAGATGGCGGGGATTGTCGTTCTCCACCGTCATCACATGGTACATCTGCGGCAGGCAGAGGAAGGCGATGATCGAGATCGCCGTGTTCGACCACCAGGTCGGGTCGGAAAAGCTGGGCGACAGCAGGGGTTCCGCCTGCGGCCGGGCGATCAGGTCGGTGTAGCCGTCGAACATGCCCCAGACGATGAAGGCCGCCACCGCCAGGAAGACGGTCAGCTTCACCAGGCTTTCGAAGGCGATGGCCAGCATCAGGCCGCGGTGATGCTCGCTGGCGTTGATGTGGCGGACGCCGAACAGGATGGTGAAGACCGCCATCGACACTGCCACCGCGAAGGCGGTGTCGCCCCAGATCGGCGGCGGCAGGGCCGCCGGCGAGGCCAGCGAGGGCGCGGTCAGCACGTCGAAGCTGGCCGCCACCGCCTTCAGCTGGAGCGCGATGTAGGGCAGCACCCCCACCAGCGCCGTCAGCGTCACCAGCGCCGCCACCGCCTGGCTCTTGCCATAGCGGGCGCCGATGAAGTCGGCGATGGAGGTGACGTTCTGCGCCTTGGTGATGGCGATGATCTTGGTCAGCACCGGCCGCGCCGCCAGCAGCAGGATCATCGGCGCCAGATAGATCGGCAGGAAATCGAAGCCGCTGGCCGACGCCCGCCCGACCGAACCGTAGAAGCTCCAGCTCGTGTTGTAGATGCAGAGCGTCAGGGCATAGAGGATGCCGGCCGCGCGCGGGGAGGACAGCACCAGCGTCCCGCCCGCGGTGCGCCGGTCGCCCCACCAGGCGATGGCGAACAGCACGCCCAGATACGCCGCCGACACGGCCAGGACCAGCCAACTCTGCACGACCGACGGACCTCTCGGGAGGAATGGGAAAGCTGGCCGACCCTATCCCAATCGCCCCGCCGGCAACAATGTCCGGCCGTCCGCGGCTGGAACAATCGGGGGTCTCCGTCGGTTTACTGCGACGCCGTCGCTGGGAAAGCGTCGCGAAAAGCCCAATCTGTGGCAAGATGGCTTATCGTGAAGGAGCCCGGCCCCTGGTGCCGGACCCGGTGCGTGGCCTGAAACGGAAGACGGACACCCAACAGAATGCTGATAGACGCCTATTTGGGGTTCCGGGTCGGGGACGTGGTCCTGGATCGCGCGGAGCTTGCCGCCGGTACCGCCACCATCAAGGAGATCCACGTCGTCCCGTGCGATTGGGCGCATGGCCTGACCGGCATCGCCGTGATGGAGAATGGCGCCGAGCGCTTCATCGTCCAGTTGAAGAAGGTGCGCCCGACCGAAGAGGTCGAGACCGAAAGCAACGTCCGGCCGCTGCGCCATCGCGCGCGCTGAGTGAAAATTCCGTGCGCTGAGAACGGCAAGGCCCGCCGCCCCGGACCGGGGTGGCGGGCCTTCGTCTTTGCGGGGGGGTATGGACGCCGCGTTTGAACGAGGTTGCGGAAGCCCCTCTCCCGCAAGGGGAGAGGGGCTCCATGGATGGTCAGTGGCGAAGCTGGACGCGCCCCCCGCCCATGCGCGCATCGTCGACGCGGGCGATGGCGGGCAGGCCGCGCAGGAAGGCGGCGCCGGTGTCGGTCGCCTCGAACAGGACATGGCCCTGGCGGTCCTGGCCGCGGAAGCGGGCCTCGGTCGCCATGCCGGCATTGCGCACGGCGGCCGACAGTTCGGACACGGCCTTCCAGATGCGGGCACGGTGTTCGGCGGCGCTGGAACAGCCGGAGGAATCCGCGACGGCCAGCGTTACGGTAAAGGAATGAAGCTCGATCGCCATGGTGGCACCACGGAACATGAATTTCGGGAATGAAGCACCCGGATCGTTCCGGCCATCGGCCGGATACGGCGCCGGCCCTTGGGATCGAGAAACTCAGTCGTAACGGGGAAGCTTCGACAGGACGATGTCGCTGATGAGGCCGCGGAGCTGGCTGACCGGGAGCTGTTCGACCGGTATGCGGATGGCGCGGGCGTAGGTCTCGCAAACGTGCCAGGCGTGGTCGGGTTCGACCAGGATGTGCCGGGCGAGATCTTGGTCGTCGGCGTTCGCCCGACCGGGGAGCGCCTTTTCACAGGCCAGAGCGGTTTGCACCATGTCGCTGGCCAGACTGTGCAGATTCATGGATGGCACCTTCCCATGTTCGGGAATTGGTTGGGGGTACGAACAGATTAAACCTTCGGACCGGTTCCCACAACGGTGCCTATGACGTTCGGCTGTGACAATCGAACGCTCGTGTCACAGTGGGCGCATCGGCAAAGCTGACGGTGGCCGGCCTCTTACCGGCATCAACATAGGTCGGGGCGGTTTATTCCGCCTGTGACCGTTTCGCGGGGCAGACGCGGCAAATTCCGGCGAACTCCCGCGGCAATCCCCTCTTGCGCCGGCCGCGGTTTTGCCCATCGGGGCGAGACGCCGCCGGGCGTTCCCGACCCCGCGGGGGCAGCGATCGGGAGCCGCCTTCATCCGGCCGTCAGGCGTCCAGCACGGTCCGGCTGTTCTTCACCACCAGCGCCTGGAAATAGGGCTGCAGCTTGGCGTCGTCGAAGCCGAAGGCCTGCTGGAAGCGGATGATCAGATCGCGCTCGCCTTGCTCCGCCTCGCCGTCGGCCATGGCGCTGTCGATCATGTTCAGCAGGATGCACAGGCGCTGCTGCTCGTTCAGCTTCGGCGCGACCTCGCCCAGGAACGTATCGGGCGGGGTGCTGCGCGCGAACTTGAAGCAGCGGTCCAACTCCTCCCGCGTGGCGTTGCGGCCGAGGACGGAGATCAGATGCCCCACCTCCTCCGGATCGATCTCGCCGTCCGACCCCATGCAGTAGATCAGCGAGACGACCAGCGCACGGCGCGGATTCAGCTCCAGCGGAGCGTTGCCCTTGAACATATCGAACAGACCCATCTTCCTACCTCCCCAATGGTCGAGACGCCCGCGCATTTGGGCCCGTGGGGTACTCCGTGCAAGATGGGGGCGGCGGCGATTTTTCCGTGCGAATCGGCCCATGCCGCCGTGGCGCTCGCCATCGGGGCAAACCCTGAGACGGGCCGCCGTCGAATACCGCGCCGGCCCGGCTGGTTTCGTGATAGTTTGGATTTGAAGCATCGGTTTGGCGGCGTCGGTCGGGCTGCATCGCGCGGCGGGTCGGGGGAATTCCGGGAGGATCTGTGGGACGCTTCGTCCGGGGCGCTCTGGTGGTGGTTGTCGTCCTGGCCGCATTGGCCGGCAACGCGGCGCACAGGATCTATTACGATTACCAGGACACGCAGCAGCGCCGCTTCGCCTTGGTCCGCGACATGGCCCGGCTGGTGGATGACCATGTCCACCGGACGGTGCGCACGGCCGACATCGCGCTCGACCAGACCGCCGCGATGGTGGCGGAGGCCGGCGGGCCGCAGAAGGTGCGCGACCTGAAGCACTGGACCCGCCTGCGCGAATACGCCGCCCATATCGAGGGCGCGGACGCGATCTGGATCTATGACGCCGACGGGCGCGCCGTCCTGGAATCGGCCAGCTTTCCGAACCGCATCACCGCCTTCGCCGATCCGGCCGGTCTGGAGGCGCTGCGGAGCGGCATGCGCCTGCATATCGGCGCCGGGCAGCCGGGCCGCACCGGCACCCAGCCGCTGATCTTCCCGGTGTCCCGCCCGCTGCACGACGACGAAGGGCGCTTCGTCGGCGTGGCCTCGGCGTCGATCCGGGTCGACACCCTCACCGATTTCTACAACATGCTGGGTTTCGAGTTCGACCCGCTGATCGGCGTCTACCGTCCGAACGGCGAGGTCGTCGCCCGCCGCCCGGCGACGGAAGCGTCGGTGGGCCGGTCGGTCGCCGGCGGGCTGCTGTTCCAGACCAAGCTGCGCGAGGCGCCGGAGGGGCAATATCTGTCGCCGTCGGTGCTGGACGGCGTGCTGCGCATCGCCGCCTACCGCACGATGCGCGATTACGGGCTGGTGGTGCTGACCGGCATCGACCGGACCGAGGCGATGGCCGCATGGCGCACCCGCACCCTGTACACGGTTGTGGAGACCGTCGTCGGGTTGCTGGCGATCCTGGCGGCGCTGGCCTGGGGCCTGCGCTACCTGGACCGCGAGCGCAAGGCGCAGGTGGCGCTGGCCGAGGCGCGCAACGCGGTGGAGCGGACCAGCGCCGAACGCGACGAGAGCACCCGGTTGGCCGCTGCGCTCGACCATGCCCGCGACATGGCGGAGACCGCGCGGCAGGCCGCCGAGGCCGCCAACCGGGCCAAGGGCGAATTCCTGGCCGGGCTGAGCCACGAGCTGCGCACCCCGCTGAACGCGGTGATCGGCTTCGCCGACCTGATGGCGCGCGAGGCGGAAGGACCGGTCGGCACCCCGGTCTACCGGCAATATGCCGCCAATGTCCGCGATTCCGGCCAGCATGTGCTGGAGTTGATCAACGAGATCCTCGACCACGCGCGGGCGGAAGCCGGCGTGCTTGCCATCGAGGAGGGACGCTGCGACCTGGAGGCGGCGGCGGATTTCGCCGTCCGCATGCTGATCCCGCGGGCGGAGCGCGCCGGCGTGCTGCTGTCGGCGGTGGTGGCCCCGGCGGTGCGGCACCTGCGCGGCGACGACCGGCGCATCCGCCAGATCCTGCTGAACCTGATCGCCAACGGGGTGAAGTACACGCCGTCGGGTGGAACCGTGACCCTGTCGGCCGCGATGGACGATGGCGTTCCGGTGATCCGCGTCACCGACACCGGCCTCGGCATCCCCGCCAAGGATGTCGACCGCGTGCTGGAGCCTTTCGCCCGTGTGGACAGCGCCGCCAACCGCGGCATCGAAGGTGCGGGGCTGGGGCTCCCGCTGACCAAGCGGCTGGTGGAGCTGCATGGCGGCACCCTGGCATTGCGCAGCACGCTGGGCGTCGGAACCACGGTGACGGTGCGCCTGCCCGCTGCCCGCCTGTTGCCGCCGGAACCCCGGCCGGCACCGCAGCCGGCACCTGCTCCCGCCGCGGTTCCTGCCGCCCCGGCCCCGGCCCCAGCCCCAGCCCCAGCTCCGGCCCCGGCGGTGCAGCCGCTGTCGGTCCTGCTGGTGGACGACGACCCGACCGTGCGCGACATGGTGGCCGGGCTGCTGCGCGGCTGGGGGCATCGCGTGATCGCGGCGGCCAATGCCAACGAGGCGTTGGTGATCCTGGACGGGTCGGAACCGCTGGATCTGATTCTGAGCGACGTGGTCATGCCGCCGGGCATGGACGGTACGGAGCTGGCGCGGCAGGCGGCCCGCATGCGCCCCGGCCTGCCGGTGCTGCTGGCCTCCGGCTTCGCCGCGCATGCCGTCGGCAACCCCGCCGCCTTCGGACCCGAGGTGGAGATGATCGCCAAGCCCTTCTCCATCGACGAGTTGCGGCAGCGGTTGGCCCGCATCGCCGGCGGGCGCGGGACGGTGGCGGTGCCCGCGCCTTCCTCCGCCCCGGCGTCTCCCCTGGTTTCCGTACCGGTTCCTGCCGCGCCCGGGGCGGCCGGGCCGCCGCGCCTGCTGATCGCCGAGGATCTGTCGATCAACCGCGAACTGCTGGCCGCCCTGTTCCGCGACAGCGGCTATGGGTTCGATCTGGTCAGCGACGGTGCCGCGGCGGTGGAGGCGGTGAAGTCGGGCGACTATGATCTGGTGCTGATGGATGTGCAGATGCCGGGCATGGACGGGCTGGAGGCCTGCCGGGCCATCCGCGCTATGCCGCCGCCCCGCGGCGACCTGCCGATCCTGGCGCTGACCGCCGGCTCCTCCGAAGAGGAACGGCGCCAGTGCCGCGAGGCCGGCATGAACGGGCATATCGGCAAGCCCTATGACCGCGAGATCCTGCTGCGCCAGGTCGCCCGCACCCTTGCATCCGGCCGCAGCCGCACGGGCGTCGCCTGACCCGCAGCGGTCGCGGACAGGGCAGCCGGCAATGCCACAATGGAAGATGCGCTGCCGACAGCCCTCAAGGCTGCTCGAAGACCCGCGGGAAATGGGCGAGGCGGCGGCCGAACAGGCTTTGCGGCGTGACCTCTGCCGACGTGGAGGCCTGGACCTGGGTCATCGCGGCCGGCATCACCGCGGGCATCGCCGGAGTGGCGGGCAGGGCGCGCGCGGAGGTCGGGCGGGACCGGCGTTCGGACTTGTCGGGCGGGGCGTAGAAATGAAGGGTCAGCTGGCCGTCGGCTTCCGCCGCATAGGGCAAGCCGGGAGCCGTCCGGCGTTCGGTGCCGGGAAGCACATACTGCTCGCCTTGGTCGGTGCGTTCGATATGCGGCATGACCGGTATCCTGTCTCCACCGCACCGATCCTGCCGTTCCATCCCTTCCGGGTCAAGGCCGCGCTGCTGAACGAAGGGTTTATCCGTTCGCGTCGTGTTCCTGCCCCCGATTCCCCAGCCTGCCGGGTGGGCCGGCGGCCCGCTTACGGCGTCAGCAGGCCGGCCACCAGCAGGTAGGACAGGGCGGCGACGATGCCGGAGGCGGGAATCGTCAGCACCCAGGCCCAGACGATTCGGCCGGCCAGACCCCAGCGCACCGCCGAGGTACGGCGTGCGGAGCCGACGCCGACGATGGCGCCGGTGATGGTGTGGGTGGTCGAAACCGGGATGCCGAGCCAGGTGGCGCCGAACAGCGTGATGGCGCCCGCGGTCTCGGCGCAGAAGCCCTGGTAGGGCTTCAGGTCGGTGATGCGCGACCCCATGGTGCGGACGATGCGCCAGCCGCCCATCATGGTGCCCAGCCCCATCGCCGCCTGACAGGTGATGATGACCCAGAAGGGCACGTAGAAGGTATCGCCCAGCATGCCCTGGCTGAACAGCAGGACGGCGATGATGCCCATCGTCTTCTGCGCGTCGTTGCCGCCGTGGCCCAGGCTGTAGAGTGCGGCGGAGACGAGCTGGAGATGGCGGAACTGCCGGTCGACGGTGAAGGGGGCGGCGCGGCGCAACACCCAGGACACCACCAGCATCAGCAGCAGAGCCAGCAGCAGTCCGATGCCCGGCGACAGCACGATGGCGACCGCCGTCTTGGTGAAGCCGCTGGCGATGATGGCGCCGAACCCGGCCTTGGCGATGCCGGCCCCGGCGATGCCGCCGACCAGCGCATGGGACGACGAGGACGGCAGCCCGAGATACCAGGTGATCAGGTTCCAGCCGATGGCGCCGACCAGCGCCGCCAGGATCACCGCCGGGTCCATCACCAACGGGTCGACCAGACCGGTGCCGATGGTGGTGGCGACATGCAGGCCGAAGAACAGGAAGGCGATGAAGTTGAAGAAGGCCGCCCACAGCACGGCCAGCTTGGGCGACAGCACACGGGTCGACACCACCGTCGCGATGGAGTTCGCCGCGTCGTGCAGGCCGTTGATGAAGTCGAAGGCGAGCGCCACGAAGACGATGAAGACGATCGCCGGCAGAGCGAGCTGGAGGGCGTCCATTGCCGTCGCCTCAGACCTGATCGAGCGTGATGCCCGCGACCAGGTCGCCGACGTCGTCGCAGCGGTCGGTCACCGCCTCCAGCATCTCGTACAGCTCGCGCCGGCCGAGGAAGGCGATCATGTCCGGCTTCTCGGCGATCAGCGACTGCAGGGCGCCGCGCAGCACGTCGTCGGCCTCGTCCTCCAGGTCGGACATGCGGCCGCAGAGATGGTCGATCCGTTCCGCGTTGCGGGCGATGGCTCCCAGCAGCGGCATCAGCTCCACCATCACGTCGGCCTGCTGGCGGATCAGGACGACGAAGCGGCGCATCGGTTCGTCGAACGTCTCGATGCCGTAGAGGCCGGCATGGCGCGGAACCTCGTCCATCAGGTCGATGGCGTCGTCCAGCGCGTTGATCAGCGACAGGATGTCCGACCGGTCGAAGGGGGTGATGAAGGCGCGGTGCAGGTCGCGCCCGGCATCCTTGGCGATGCGGTCGGCGTCCTTTTCCACCCGCTTCAGCGCCGCGATCTTCTGCGCCCGCTCCTCCGGTCCTGCGTCCATCACCGCCTCCAGTGCGGCGGCTGCGGCCACGATGTGGCGGGCCTGCTCGACGAACTGGTCGACGAAGCGTTCCTCCTTCGGCATCAGCGAACGGAAAGCGCGCAGCAGCATGGGACGGTGACTCGCGGTAACTGGGGTGATTTGGCGCTGCTCTTAGCACGCTTCGCCGCGCGGTGCAGCGGCGCTATGTCATGTAACGGTCATGAAACAGTCATTTGGTAGCAAAATCGCCACAGGTTGCGGCCTCCGCGCACTTTCCAGACGCTTGACGGAATGATAAGGCCGCGGCGGCGCCGGATCTTGCGGGGCCATGGAAAGGCGCATGCCGCCTCCCCAAATGACCGTCAGGCCCTCTCAAGACCGCAGGTTTGCCCGCATGACGTGCCCATCCAGCCCCATCCGCCGCCTTGCCGTGCCGGCCCTGGCGGTCCTGCTGCTCTCGGCCGCCCCGTTGCAGGCGCAGACGACAGCGCCGGCGGAACCCGCCGGCCGCTGCAGCCCGACCGTCTCGGCCGCGCTCAGCACCTGGGACGCCGGTCTGGCGACGGCGGAACGATTCGGGGACAAGGCGGTGGCGGTGGCGCGCGAGAAGGGGCGGGAATACCTGCTGCCACTGCTGGGCATCGACCCGAAGACGGCGCCTCCCGACGCCGGAAACGGCGGGACGGCCGACGATGTCGGCCGCGCGCTGGAGGAAAGCCGCGACGACCCCAGGCGGCGCGCCGAACTCTGCGCCGCCATCACCCGCGCCGCCGACGACGCCAAATCCTCCGCCGGTGCCGGTCTGGACGCGCTGAAACGCGCGCTCGACGGCTGGCAGCTGTCGCCGGGGCCGGTCAACCCGCCGGCGGAGCCGTCGAAGACGGACGGGCTGATCCGCACCTGAGGGAATGGTTGGGAAGAGGCCGTTTGCCCTTCTCTCCGCAGAGAAATCCTGTTTGCGCTTCTTGCTTCGAGAAAGCCCCTCTCCCGCAAGGGGAGAAGGGTTTTCAAGATACGACAGCCCTTACAGCCAGTCGGGCACGCGCTCGGCCGCCAGCATCTCCTCCACCGTCGGGCGGGGGCGGATGACGGAGAAGCGGTCGCCGTTGACCAGCACCTCCGGCACCAGCGGCCGGGTGTTGTAGGTCGAGGCCATCACCGCGCCATAGGCGCCGGCCGACAGGAAGGCGACGAGGTCGTCGTCGCCCAGCGGCGGCAGCGGGCGCTGAACGGCGAAGGTGTCGCCGCTCTCGCACACCGGGCCGACCACGTCGTAGGGCTCCGCCGCGACGCCGTCGGCCGGCTCCGCCACCGGGACGATGCCGTGATAGGCGTCGTAGAGCGACGGGCGGATCAGGTCGTTCATCGCCGCGTCGACGATGGCGAAGCGGCGGTGCAGACCCTGCTTCACATAGATGACGCGGCTGACCAGGATGCCGGCGTTGCCGACCAGCGAGCGTCCCGGCTCCAGCGTGATGCGGCAGCCGAGATTGCCGGTGATGGAGCGCACCATCGCGGCATAGTCGGCCAGATCGGGCGGCGCCTCGTTCTTGTAGGTGATGCCGAGCCCGCCGCCGAGGTCCAGGCGCTGGATGTCGTGGCCGTCCTCGCGCAGCTGGTGCAGCAGGGCCGCCACCCGCTCGTAGGCCGCCCGGAAGGGGGCGAGGTCGGTCAGCTGCGAGCCGATATGGACGGCGATGGCGACCGGCTTGACGCCCGGCAGAGCCGCGGCGCGGCGGTAGATCTCGCGCGCGTGGTCGTAGTCGATGCCGAACTTGTTCTCTTTCTTGCCGGTGGCGATCTTGGCGTGGGTCTTGGCGTCGACGTCCGGGTTGACGCGGAAGGCGATGGGGGCCTCCACGCCCATGGACGAGGCAACCTCGCTCAACGCCTCCAGCTCCGGCACCGATTCCACGTTGATCTGGTGGATGCCGGCCTCAAGGGCGGCGCGCAGATCGTCGCGGGTCTTGCCGACGCCGGAGAAGACGATGCGCTCCGCCGGAATGCCGCCGGCCAGCGCGCGCTTCATCTCGCCCACCGACACCACGTCGCCGCCGGCGCCGAGCCTGGACAGGGTGCGGATGACGGCGAGGTTGGAATTCGCCTTCAGCGCGTAGCAGACGCCGGCATCCTGGCCGGCGAAGGCGCCGGCATAGGCGTTGTAGTGCGATTCCAGCGCCGCGGTGGAATAGAGGTAGAAGGGCGTCCCCACCTCGCGCGCCACATCCTCCAGCGACACGGATTCGGCGTGCAGCACGCCGTTGCGGTAGGCGAAGACGCTCATGGGCGAGCCGTTCGGCGAACTGTAGGCGGACGAACCGGGGCGGGCGGCGTTCATGGGAACTGGACTCCGGAACCGGCCGGCTTACCGGGCTTCGGGTCCAGCGAGGGGTTGGGGTAGGTGCGCGGGAAGGGATCGACCTGCCCCTCCGGACGCGGGCTGTCGACGATGCTGGGCTTCTTGCCGCAGCCGGCCAGTGCCAGCACGCCGGCCAGGGCGAGGACGGTCAGGGTGACGGTACGGTTCACAGGAAACGCTCCCGGGCGGCCTTCACCGCCTCCTGCACGCGGACCGGGGCCGGGCCGCCGAAGCTGGTGCGGCTGTTCAGCGACGCCTCGATGCTCAGCGCCGGATAGACCGCCTCGGTGATGCGCGGCTCGATGGCCTGGAGCTCTTCCAGCGTCAGGTCGGTCAGGCCGACGCGGCGGTCCTCCGCCGCCTTCACGGCGCGGCCGGTGACGTGGTGCGCCTCGCGGAAGGGCATATCCAGTTCCCGCACCAGCCAGTCGGCGAGGTCGGTGGCGTTCAGGAAGCCGCGGTCGGCCGCCTCGCGCATCGCCGGGACGTTGGGCTGCATGTCGCGCACCATGCCTTCCATGGCGGCGATGCAGAGCGCCAGCGTGTCGTCGGCCTCGAACACCGGTTCCTTGTCCTCCTGCATGTCCTTGGAATAGGCCAGCGGCAGGCCCTTCATGGCGATCAGCAGGCTGTTGAGGCTGCCGATCACCCGGCCGGCCTTGGCGCGCACCAGCTCCGCCGCGTCGGGGTTCTTCTTCTGCGGCATGATCGAGGAGCCGGTGGTGAAGGCGTCCGACAGCCGGATGAAGCGGAACTGCGCCGAGCACCAGATCACGATCTCCTCGGCGAATCGCGACAGATGCATGCCGCAGATCGACGCCGCCGACAGGTATTCCAGCGCGAAGTCGCGGTCGGACACCGCGTCCAGCGAGTTGGCGGTCGGCCGGTTGAAGCCCAGCGCCTCCGCCGTCATGAAGCGGTCGATGGGGTAGGGCGTGCCGGCCAGCGCCGCCGAGCCCAGCGGGCATTCGTTCAACCGGCAGCGGGCGTCGCGGAAGCGGCTGCGGTCGCGTCCGAACATCTCGACATAGGCCAGCAGATGGTGGGCGAAGCTGATGGGCTGCGCCGCCTGCAGGTGGGTGAAGCCGGGCATCACCGTTTCGGTGTGCTGCTCCGCCAAGTCGATCAGCGCGGCCTGCAGCGCGGTCAGCCCGGCGATGGTCCGATCGATGGCGTCGCGCACCCACAGCTTGAAGTCGGTCGCCACCTGGTCGTTGCGCGAGCGGCCGGTGTGCAGGCGCTTGGCCGGTTCGCCGATCAGCTCTGCCAGCCGGGCCTCCACATTCATGTGGATGTCCTCCAGCTCCACCTTGAAGGTGAAGCTGCCGGCGTCAATCTCTGCCTTTACGCGGTCGAGGCCGCCGATGATGGCATCGGCGTCGGCCTGGGATATGATGCCCTGCTTGGCCAGCATCGCGGCATGGGCCTTCGACCCGGCGATGTCCTGGTCGGCGAGCCGCTTGTCGAAGCCGATGGAGGCGTTGATCTTCTCCATGATGGCGGCGGGACCGCGCGCGAATCGCCCGCCCCACATCTGGCTGGCGGCGGGTGCGGCGGCGCCGGTGGTGGCGCCGGTGGTGGTGGCGGAGTTCGGCGGGGTCTGATCGGCGCTCATGGGGACGGATACCGGGACATTCGGGTGAAGGGGAGCGAGGAAGCGTGAGTATGCGGACTTTGGCGGCTGTCGCAACGGTTTGTGTGTGCATGGCCGGGGCCGGCCTGTGGTGGAGCGCCGGTGCGGCGCCCAACCCACCGGAGGTGCTGCGGCTGGGCGCGCCGGACGCCCCGTCAGGTGCCACGCCCGTCGCCTCATCCGGTGCCGACAAGCTGGAGAAGTTCAAGGGGGCGGAGCCCAAGCCGATGCCGCCGCTGTCCTTCATCGACGCCGAGGGGCGGCGGGTCGATCTGGCCGACTTCAAGAACCGGGTGATCCTGCTGAACCTGTGGGCGACCTGGTGCGGGCCTTGCGTCAAGGAGATGCCGTCGCTCGACCGGCTGCAGGCCCAGCTGGGCGGCGACGCCTTCCAGGTGGTGGCGCTCTCGCTGGACCGCGGCGGGCGGGCGGCGGTGGAGCCCTTCTACAAGAAGACGGGGGTGCAGAACCTGACGGTGTTCCTCGATCCCGCGTCGGAGTCGATGAAGGCGCTGTCGCTGCGCGGTCTGCCCACCACCATCCTGGTCGATCCGGAAGGCCGCGAGCTTGGCCGCGTCGAAGGGGCGGTGGAATGGGATGCGCCGGAGGTCGTCGCCTTCCTGCGCCAGTTTTTGGGCCGCGGCGGCGGACCGGCGCGCGACCGCGGCGGGGTGATGAAAACCGGCGGCTGACAGCTGGTGGCTGACGGTCCTGACGCCATGAGGTAGAGTGCAGCGATAACCTTTCGCCCCTTCCGAGCCATGCAATGACGCAGTCCGCAGCAACCGGTCCCAAGCGCTACACCATCGGCCCCGGCCTGGTGATGATGCGGCAGGGCGAGCGTGCCGACCGGGCGTGGCTGATCGAATCCGGCGAGCTGGAGGTGCTGCTGACCACGCCCGACGGCGGCACGCGGCGGCTGGGGGTGGTCGGCAAGGGCGCCGTGGTCGGCGAGATGGCGCTGATCGACGACGGCGAGCGCAGCGCCACCGTGCGGTCGTTGACCGAGGTCGTTTGCGTCGAGGTGACGCGGGATGCCTTCCGCGGCCTGCTGAAGCGCAGCCCGCCGCTGGCGTCGTATCTGCTGCAGAGCCTGATCGCCGCCATCCGCCGCGACTATGGCCTGCCGCCGACCGAGCGGTTCGGCAACGCGGTCGATTTCCGCTCCACCAACTCGTTCCAGAAGGTGGTCGACCGCCGGATGATCCGCGAGGGACATGTCTTCTTCAGCCCGAACGAGCCGGTGAACGCCGCCTACCTGATCCAGTCCGGCCGTGTCGCCCTGCGCCCCGGCCGCGGCACGCTGGGCGAGGACATCGCCACCTTCGGGCCGGGCAGCCTGTTCGGCGAGATCTACCTGCTGACCGGCCGTCTGCCCGATGTCAGCGCGGTGGCGGTCGCCGGAGGGATTTGCGAGGTGATCGACAAGCGCAGCTTCGAGGATGCGGTGATGGCGATGCCGCCGATCCTGAAGTCGCTGACGCGGATCTACATCTCGCAGCTGACGAAGGCGAAGACGGGGTAGCAGAACTTCCCTCTCCCGTCCCGGGAGAGGGACACTCTTCATTTCACTCCCTAACCTCCAGCCCGCGCATGACCAGCACCCACACCGCCTCGAACGCTGCGGCGGTGTCGGGAGAGGCCCATTCGGCGGCGTGGGCGGGGTTGTGGAAGCGGGCGGTCGCGTCGAGCAGGGCGCGGGCGACCGTGGCGGCGTCGCTGGGAGCGAAGCTGCCGTCGGCCATGCCGTCGGCGACGATGCGGGCGATCTGGCCGCAGAGATGCGCCACATGCTCCGCCACCACCTCGCGCGCTTCGGCGGCAAGCGTCATGTAGGTGGCGAACAGCTCCGGATCGTCGCCGGCCTTGCGGTGCTTGGCCTGGATCAGCGCGTCGAACCAGCGGCGCAGGCGGGCGGGGGCCGGCCCGACCTCCTCCGCGATGGCCGCCAGCGGGTCGGAGACGCGGGCGAGCCAGCGCTCCGTCACCGTGTCGCGGAGCGCGGCCTTGCTGGGAAAGTGGCGGTAGACGCTGCCGTGGCTGACGCCCAGCGCGCGGGCGACGTCCACCACCGTGGCCTTGGCGGGACCGTAGCGGCGCAGGACCTCCTCCGCCGCCTCCAGGATGCGGTCCGGGGTCAGCGCCGCCTCAGCCATTGGACACCGCCTCAGCGCCGCTCGCTGTCGAGCATCGCCATCTGTTGCGGCGCGTAACGGTCACCGGCGGCCGCACCGGGCGGCACTGCCCGTTCGATCGTGGCGAGGTGATCGGGGGTGAGGTCAAATTCCAGGGCTCCCAGCGATTCGGTCAGCCGGTCGCGCCGCCGCGCGCCGACCAGCGGCACAATATCCGAACCCCGCGACAGCACCCAAGCAATCGCGATTTGCGCGACGCTGACCCCCTTCGCCGCGGCGACCCGGCGCAGCTCCTCGACCAGTGTGAGGTTGTGGTCGAGATTCTCGCCCTGGAACCGCGGGCTGTGGGCACGGAAATCGCCCGCGGCGTTGGCGCTATCCTTCGTCCAATGGCCGCTGATGAGACCGCGCGACAAGACGCCGTAGGCGGTGATGCCGATGCCGAGTTCGCGGCAGGCCGGCAGGATGGCGTCCTCGATCCCGCGGGAGATCAGCGCATATTCGATCTGCAGGTCGCAGATCGGGTGGACGGCGGCGGCGCGGCGGATGGTGTCGGCCCCCATCTCCGACAGGCCGATGTGGCGGACATAGCCGGCCTTCACCATGTCGGCGACGGCGCCGATGGTGTCCTCGATGGGCACGTCCGGGTCGAGGCGAGACGGGCGGTAGATGTCGATGTGGTCCAGCCCCAGCCGGGTCAGCGTGTGGGCCAGGAAATTCTTCACCGCCGCCGGCCGCGCGTCGTAGCCGAGCCAGCTGCCGTCCGGCGCGCGCAGGGCGCCGAACTTCACGCTGACCTGGAAGCGGTCGCGCGGGATGCCGCGCAGCGCCTCGCCGATCAGCATCTCGTTATGACCCATGCCGTAGAAGTCGCCGGTGTCGAGCAGCGTCACCCCGCCGTCGAGCGCCGCATGGATGGTGGCGATGCTCTCCGCCCGGTCGGCGGGGCCGTACATGCCGGACATGCCCATGCAGCCGAGGCCGAGGGCGGAAACGGTGGGGCCGGTTTTACCGAGTGTGCGCGTGTCCATGTGTCCCTCCATCGATGCGTGATGGAGAGGTTATCGGCTATCGACTGACAGATGTCAATATCTGTCAGTCGATATTCGTCGCTTGACGTCAGGACGGCTCGACCACGATCACCCGGAAGTCGTTGACGTTGGTGCGGGTCGGGCCGGTGACGACCAGATCGCCCATCGCCTTGAAGAAGCTGTAGCCGTCGTTGTCGGCGAGGAAGGCCTTGGCATCCAGGCCCATCGCCTCGGCGCGGGCCAGCGTGTCGGGGCGCAGGATGGCGCCGGCATTGTCCTCCGTCCCGTCGATGCCGTCGGTGTCGAAGGCGGCGGCCCAGATGCCGGGATGGCCGTCGAGCACCACGGCCAGCGCCAGCAGGAATTCGACGTTGCGACCGCCGCGGCCCTGGCCGCGCACCGTCACCGTGGTCTCGCCGCCGGACAGGATCACCGCCGGGACCGGGGCCGGCTGGCCGTGACGGGCGACCTGCCGGGCGATGCCGGCATGGACCTTGGCGACCTCGCGCGCTTCGCCCTCGATGGCGTCGCCCAGGATGACGGGGCTGTAGCCGCGGTCGCGGGCGAGCGCTGCCGCCGCTTCCAGCGCGTCCTGCGGGGTGGCGATGATGGTGGTGACGGCGCCGGACAGCCTGGGGTCGCCGGGCTTCGGCGTCTCGTCCGCCGCCGCTTCGAGGAAGGCGGCCACGGCGGGCGGCGGGGTGATGTTGTACTTGGCCAGGATGGCGCGGGCGTCGGCGAAGCTGGTGGGGTCGGGTACGGTCGGGCCGCTGGCGATCACCGACGGGTCGTCGCCCGGCACGTCGGAGACCAGCAGCGAGACCACGCGGGCCGGGTGCGCCATGGCCGCCAGCCGGCCGCCCTTCACCGCCGACAGATGCTTGCGCACGCAGTTCATCTCGCCGATGTCGGCGCCGCTCTTCAGCAGCGCCTTGGCGACGGCGCGCTTGCCCTCCAGCGTGATGCCGGGCGCCGGCAGGGCAAGCAGGGCGGAACCGCCGCCGGAGATCAGGCAGAGCACGAGGTCGTCGGCGGTCAGCCCCTGCACCATGTCGACGATGCGCCGCGCCGCCTCCTGCCCGGCGGCGTCGGGCACCGGGTGGCTGGCCTGCACCACCTCGATCCGTTCGGTCGGCAGGTCGTGGTCGTAGCGGGTGACGACGAGGCCGGTCAGCGGCCCCGGCCAGTGGTTTTCCACGGTCTTCGCCATGGCCGCAGCCGCCTTGCCGGCGCCGATGACCACCGTGCGGCCCTTCGGCGGCTGCGGCAGCGCCGCCGGCAGCCGGGTCTCGGCAGTCACCGCGGTGAGCGCCGCCTGGAACAGGTCGTGGAGCAGGGCGTCGGCATTTGGGGCGGTGGTGGTCATGGTCGCTCGGGCGTCGTGGGGTGCGGGGCGCTTAGAATGCACGCGATTGGTTGGCGGGCCAATGGTTTGGGTGGGGCGCCATCGGCGGCATCGTCCGCCGGCGACGCCCCATCCCCTCACTTCGACCCGACCTCGTGCCCGGCCAGCAGTACCAGCGCGCGCAGCATGCCGGAATGGTCCCAGGCCGCCCCGCCCTGCGCGGCGCAGGCGTTGAACAGCTGCTGGCAGCTCGCCGTGTGCGGCAGCGACAGGTTCAGCGCCTTGGCGCCACTCAGCGCGAGGTTGAGGTCCTTCTGGTGCAACTCGATGCGGAAACCGGGGGTGAAGTTGCGGTTGATCATCCGCTCGCCATGGACCTCCAGGATGCGCGACGAGGCGAAGCCGCCCATCAGCGCCTGACGGACCTTGGCCGGATCGGCGCCGGCCTTGGAGGCGAACAGCAGTGCCTCGGCGACCGCCTCGATGGTCAGCGCCACGATGATCTGGTTGGCGACCTTGGTGGTCTGGCCGTCGCCGTTGCCGCCGACCAGCGTGACGTTCTTGCCCATCTTGTCGAACAGCGGCTTGACCGTGTCGAAGGCCTCCTGCGGGCCGCCGACCATGATGGTCAGCGAGGCGGCCTTGGCCCCGACCTCGCCGCCCGACACCGGGGCGTCCAGGTAGGCGCAGCCGAGATCGTTGATGCGCTTGGCGTATTCCTTGGTCTCGATGGGCGAGATCGAGGACATGTCGACCACGATCTTGCCAGACGACAGGCCGGCGGCGACGCCGTTCTCGCCGAACAGGGCGGCGCCGACATGGGGAGTGTCGGGAACCATGGTGATGATGACCTCGGCCGCCGCCGCGACCTCCTGGCCGCTGGGGCAGGGGATGGCGCCCTTGTCCGTCAGCTCGGCCGGGACGGGCTTGATGTCGTGGACGTAGAGGGTGTGACCGGCGTCCAGCAGATGCCCCGCCATCGGGGTGCCCATGATGCCGAGACCGATGAATCCGACCTTCATGACTATGGTCCTTTCTCGCGTGATTTTGGGGGCCTGTCAGGCGTGCGCCGGTTCGGTCCTGTAGGGGGCGAACCAGCCGAGCCCCTCGTCCGTCGTCGTCTTCGGCTTGTATTCGCAGCCGACCCAGCCGCTGTAGCCGATGGCGTCCAGATGCTTGAACAGGAAGGGATAGTTGATCTCGCCGGTGCCCGGTTCGAAGCGGCCGGGGTTGTCGGCCAGCTGGACATGGGCGATGCGGGCGAGGTTGGCCTCGATCGTGCGGGCCAGATCGCCTT
Source organism: Alphaproteobacteria bacterium (assembly GCA_046570145.1). Classification (GTDB taxonomy): domain Bacteria; phylum Pseudomonadota; class Alphaproteobacteria; order Azospirillales; family Azospirillaceae; genus Azospirillum. Next base: position 14,462 of record JBKHVJ010000194.1, on the reverse strand, counting down.
CCATGATCTGCATGTGGTAGATGTCGTACTGCACGTACAGATTGCCGGAGCCGACCTTGGCGATCAGGTCCAGCGCCTGTTTGGTGCGGTTCAGGTAGAAGCCGGGGATGTCGCGGGTGTTGATCGGCTCGATCAGCAGCTTGATTCCGGCCCCGGCCAGCGCGTCGGCGGCATAGGCGAGGTTGCCGGTCAGCGTGCTTTCCGCCGCGGCGGCGTCGCCGTCCTGCGGCAGGATGCCGACGAGGCAGTTCACCTGTTTGCAGCCCAGCGTGCCGGCATAGTCGATGGCGCGGGCGACGCCGTCGCGGAATTCCTGCACGCGGTCGGGCATGATGGCGATGCCGCGCTCCCCGCCGCCCCAGTTGCCGGCCGGCAGATTGTGCAGGACCTGGGTCAGCCCGTTCTGGCGCAGCTTCTCGGCCAGAGCATCGGCGGGGAAGTCGTAGGGGAACAGATACTCCACGCCACGGAAGCCGGCATCGGCCGCCGCGGCGAATCGGTCGAGGAAGGCATGCTCGTTGTAGAGCATCGTCAGGTTGGCGGCGAACTGCACCATGGCCGAACTCCCGGTTGCGCGTTTGGGCTGCGCTCTTGGGTTGCGGGATGGCCGCCGCGGATGGAGGGGCGGCCCTTGGGTCGGGAGCTTGACCGCCGCGCAGTGCCTTGAGCCAGTTCGTCGGGCGGCTTTTTCATCCAGCGGAAAGCGGGGTGTGCGAACAATGCGGAAGGAGGTGTCCGGATCGCTGCGGAACCATGTTGACGCATACGTCACCCTGAACTAGGCTCCGCATCGCGGATCATCCGTATCCCCAGCGCCACCAGAAGCGCCGTCTTCAAAAGCCGGAGGAACACCCAGTGAGCCAGCCCGTGACCCAGCCCTACCCGCATCTGCTGGCCCCGCTCGACCTCGGCTTCACGGTGCTGAAGAACCGGGTGCTGATGGGGTCGATGCACACCGGGCTGGAGGACCGGCGTCGCCACTTTCCGCGGCTGGCCGCCTATTTCGCCGAGCGGGCGCGCGGCGGGGTCGGGCTGATGGTGACCGGCGGCTTCTCCCCCAATGTGGAGGGGTGGCTGTCGCCCTTCGGCTCCACCCTGGCGCGGCATGGGGCGGCGCGGTCGCACCGGGTCATCACCGAGGCGGTCCATGCCGAAGGCGGCAAGATCGCACTGCAGATCCTGCATGCCGGGCGCTATGCCTACAGCCCGCTGTCGGTGGCGCCGTCGCGCATCAAGTCGCCGATCACCCCCTTCACCCCGCGTGCCCTGACCGCAAGGGGCGTGGAGCGCCAGATCCGCGCCTATGTCCGCTGTGCCGAACTGGCGCGCGAGGCCGGCTATGACGGCGTGGAGGTGATGGGGTCGGAAGGCTACCTGATCAACCAGTTCCTGGTGACCCACACCAACCAGCGCACCGACAAATGGGGAGGCGCTTACGAGAACCGCATGCGCTTCCCGGTGGAGATCGTGTCGCGCATGCGCGAGGCGGTCGGGCGCGACTTCATCATCATCTACCGCCTGTCGATGCTGGACCTGATCCCCGACGGCAGCACATGGGAGGAGGTGGTGCAGCTCGCCCAGGCCATCGAGCAGGCCGGTGCCACCATCATCAACACCGGCATCGGCTGGCACGAGGCCCGGGTGCCGACCATCGCCACCAGCGTGCCGCGCGCCAACTTCGCCTGGGTGACGGGAAAGCTGAAAGAGGCGGTGTCGATCCCGCTCTGCACCACCAACCGCATCAACACGCCCGAGGTCGGCGACGCGGTGATCGGCGAGGGGCTGGCCGACATGGTGTCGATGGCGCGGCCCTTCCTGGCCGATCCGAACTTCGTCGCCAAGGCGGCGGCGGGCCGGTCGGAATCAATCAACACCTGCATCGCCTGCAACCAGGCCTGCCTGGACCATATCTTCTCCGGCAAGACGGCCAGCTGCCTGGTCAACCCGCGCGCCTGCCACGAGACGGAGCTGGTGATCGCCCCCGCCGTAAAGCGCAAGCGCATCGCCGTGGTCGGCGCCGGCCCGGCCGGGCTCGCCTGCGCCACCACGGCGGCGGAGCGCGGGCACGAGGTCCATCTGTTCGACGGAGCCGACGAGATCGGCGGCCAGTTCAACATGGCCAAGCTGATCCCCGGCAAGGAGGAGTTCCACGAGACGGTGCGCTATTTCCGCAACCGGCTGGCGGAAGCGGGGGTGGCGCTGCATCTGGGCCGGCGGGTGAGCGCCGACGACCTGACGGGCGCCGGGTTCGATGCGGTGGTTCTTGCGACCGGGGTGGTGCCGCGCGACCCGAAGATTCCCGGCCAGGATCACCTGAAGGTGCTGACCTACATCGATGTGCTGCGCGGGGCCAAGCCGGTCGGCCGCCGGGTCGCGGTGGTCGGGGCGGGCGGCATCGGCTTCGACGTCAGCGAATTCCTTGCGCATGAGGGGCCGTCGCCCAGCCTGGAGCCGGCGCTGTGGCGCGCCGAGTGGGGCGTCGCCGACCCGGCCGAGGCGCGCGGCGGCGTCGCCGGCATCCGTCCGCACCTGACGCCCCCGGCGCGGGAGATCGTCCTGCTCCAGCGCAAGGCGAGCAAGCCTGGTGCGGGGCTGGGCAAAACCACCGGATGGATCCACCGGGCGCAGTTGAAGATGAAGAACATCCAGGCGCTGTCCGGTGTGAACTACGAGCGCATCGACGACGAGGGGCTGACGATCAGCTTCGGCGAGAAGCGTGAGCGGGTGCAGACGCTGGCCGTCGACAGCATCGTGCTGTGCACCGGGCAGGAGCCGCTGCGCGAGTTGCGGGCCCCGCTGGAGGCCGCCGGCATCGCCGTCCACCTGATCGGCGGCGCCGACGTCGCGGCGGAACTGGACGCCAAGCGCGCCATCGCCCAGGGGACCAAACTGGCGGCGGGGCTGTAGCGGTCTTCGGACTTTGACGCGGATGTCCCGGCAGATTCAGCCGCCGAGCAGCGGTATCCTGGCGAAGTGGCGCTCGATTTTCTCCTGGGCCTGCGCTTCGTATCCGAAGTCGCCATTGTTCGTCCGCCATGCGTCAAGGACGGCGGTTCGGGCCTGATCCACCCACAAGGCCATGGTGTCTTCCTCGATGCCGATCTTCCGGGCCATGCTCCGGAAGGTCGCGTCGGTCACGTCCTCCCACCGCTTCGATCCGCCGAGGTTCAGCGCCAGTTTGTCATCTGCTTGATACTGGATGGTGGAAACCAGATCATAGGCAGGGGAAAGAGTGGAATTGATGCCGTCTGGATAGATCATGCTCCAGTTCTTATGGTGCATGTCGCCGTTACCGGACGCTAGCATGAACACGATTCGGCGGATATATTGTGGAAGATCGTTGCTTTTTCCTAGGGCATTGATCAGTATTCCCAAGGTTTCATAATTGTATTTCGAGTATTTCTGCTCCGGGTATAAATCTAGAATCTGAGCGAAATCTTCCATATGGACCCGCGAGCCTGGAGTCGGGCGGTCGAAACGGCGGATCGCCAGGGCAAAGGGTTCGGCAAAATCGCGATATGACGACGGCAGACCCGTTATGTCGGCAATCGGAACGAGGTCAATTTCGGGGATGGCGATTCCGCTGGCCTCGGCCCATCGCATGGTCGCGTATTCGGTTCGCGGGACATCGCGAAAGCGCATGTCTGGCAGCTTGACGATCCAGTCGCCGCCGCGACCGGTAACTGGGATCGTCAATCCTCGCTCGGATCGGAGCGCGGAAAACTTCAATTGCACTCCCGCCAGGGAGAAATGCCAAGTCTCGCTGCTTTCTGTCTCTTCCTGCTCCGTCGGATTTCCACTGTCCGTCCATGCACCTTCGCTGTCGTCAGGGACGATGCGCACCGCGCCCGGCAAATCTTCACCCAGATGGTGCAGCAGCAGGAACTGTCGCGTGGCGGGCACGCCGGCCTGCTTCGCGATCAAATCGCGCAGAACACCTTCCGGAAGCAGATTGGAAAACCAGGGCGGTACCCGGGCACGGGTGCTCCAGACCTTGTCGGGGTCGTCCAGGAAAATCTGTCCCAGCACCGGCCTGGGATAGGCGTGCTTGTAGGTTTCCAAGAGTCGGAATTCGCTGCCATCGGTGGCGCTGAGTGTGAGTCGGCCGACGGGCATGTCGCCGAGCAGAACGCTGAGAGCCTTGGCCATCACGCATCCTCGTCTTCCGCCACCAGCGCCGCGATGGACGGCCGGTCGCTCTCTTCCCAGCGGGCGTGCCGAGCGAAGAACAGATCGCAATGACGTTGCAGGAAGGCGGTCCTGATCGACAGGAAGCCGTCGGTGTCTCCATTGCGCAACGCCTGGGCGGCGGCTTCGGGGATTCCGTGGGAAGCCAGTAGTTCCGGATCCCGCACCTCGGCCAGCCGTTGACGCAGCCTTGGGCGATGGGGATGGATCAGGCGATTGGCGATGGATTGGAAGGCTGGGTTCGCTGCGCCATGCCGCGTCAAGATGGGAGGCATGGGAAACTCCTCTTCCTCCGCCCCGTCTGTCTGATCGGTACCGATGAGTTTGCCGCTGTCCAAATCCTTTGGTTTCAGTTCCAGCATGGCCAGTGCCAGCAACTTGCCGGCAGCGAAGCGGAAATTGAAAGCGTCATCGACATTCGGCAGGGTGCCGGGGCGGCCATTCACCAACTCCAGCAGCCTCTGTACGGAAGCCTCTTCATTCCCTTCGGTGATCCGATCCAAGGTGGCTCTGGTGGATACCGTGTCACCGCGGTGAGTGCCGGTCAGGGCTCCACGCCACACCCAGCGCTCCAACAATTGCCGGGACCGTACTCCGGGATCGGGGTAGAGGTGGAAGAACTTGCCCAGCAACACGAAGGGTTGTTTGTAAGGCAAGAGATCGTAACGTGGGATTCCGACGTCGTCCTTCAGGAACTGGATGACCCGCCGTGCAACGTCCGCCGTGGTCCGATAGGCGCGCTCCGCATCGGCTTCGTCCAGACGAAGAGGCCCTTCGCCCTTGCCCTCGATCACGTCTCTCCCCTGCAGGACCCGCAGCAGGCGGTACAGCAGCTTTTCCTCGACCAGCCCGAATCCCATGGGGGCCAGCTCGGAAACGATCTGCCGGAGCGAAGCGGGGCGGCCTTGGCTGCGCGCTTCATTCAGGGCATCGAACACCTGTTCCTGCCCGAGCGGATGGCCGCTGGAGTTGGTGCGGCCGAAGATTTCCCGCAGGGTTTGCTCCCGGTTGGTGCGCACCAGATAGGCCGGAATCTCATATTCGCGGATCCGCTTGCCTACGGAAAATGCTCGCTCGCGTCGTTCGGGTTGATCGGCCGTATGCTGGAAGACCCACTGCATCAGCCGTTCCGAGTCCAGCACTTCGGTCATCGGCAGGTAGCGAGAGGAATCCGCTGCACGGTCCTTGGGAGGGGCTAGAAATCTCGGCTTGTCCAGGTCGAAGTATAGGGCGAAATCATCCCGGTCCGGTTCCGGTGCCAGAAGCACCCGTGCCAGGGACATCAGTCGCTGTTGCCCATCCACCACCCACAGGGCGTCGCTGCGCGCTCCGCCCCCGATGCGAACCGTTCCGAAGGTCACCTCGCCCGCTTCGGCACTGGTTTCCCAGAACAGCAGGGTGCCGATGGGATAACCGCGCCACAGGCTGTCCAACAGCTTCGCGGCATCGCTCCGATCCCAGCGGAGGCCGCGCTGGAACGAGGGAATGCGCATCCGGCCCCGCCTCAATTCCCCCAGAAGATCTTCCACCTTGAAAGCCCGTGCCTCGGGTCGGCGATCAAGGGACTCGATGTCTTCCCCAGTTGCGGAGTCGCGATTGTCGACCATTTGGGCTTCAACCTTCAAACTGGTGGGCCTGTCCATTGCCGCGGTTGACCCGCATGTTCGTGGCTGCGGAGCCGGCAAGTGCAAGGTCTATCATTTTCCCGGTATCGGTGGCGGATCGCCCAGAGCATATGGAAGCTATCTCATCCAAATAAAGAACGGAATGTTCCCAGGGCCAGAGACCGCCCGTCCTCTCTCCCCCCACCGCGCCACAGCCATGACGGGAGTGCGGGCGCCTTTGTCACACCCATACGCGACGGGGGATGAGCGAAATTGCTTGCCGCCCAAGCTGATATATTAGTATTCTGGTGACAGTCGCTCCTGAGGAGGCTGGACGCCATGCCATCTGGCAATCCGCCGGCCAAAACCGGTTCCACCGCTGCCACCCGTCCGGCCAAGCCGGGCACGGCCGCCCCACTCCAGATTCGCCCGCCGGCGCGGCGTGACGTACGGCGCGGCCCGACGGCGGCCGACGCCATCCACCGCGATCTGCGGGCGGAGATCGTGTCGCTGAGGCGCAAGCCGGGCGACCCCATCGCCGAAAAGCAGATCGCCGAGGCCTATGGCGTCAGCCGCACGCCGGTGCGCGAAGCGGTGCTGAGGCTGGCGGACGAGGGGCTGATCGAGATCTTCCCGCAATCCGGCACCTTCGTCGCCCGCATCCCGCTGGAGGCGCTGCCGGAAGCCGGCGTGATCCGCAAGGTGCTGGAGCGCGCCACCGTGCGTTTCGCCGCGGAGCGCGCCAGCCGCAGCCAGATCGCGGCCCTGCGCGCCTGCCTGGAGCAGCAGCGCGAGGTCGATGCGGCGGGCGACGCCAACGGCTTCCACCAGGCCGACGAGACCTTCCACGCCCTGATCACCGAGATGGCGGGATATCCCGGTTTCTGGACCATCATCCAGCAGGCCAAGGTCCAGCTCGACCGCTGCCGGCGGCTGACCCTGCCGGTTCCCGGCCGCATGCGCACGGTGATCGCCGAACATGAGGCCATCGTCGAGGCCATCGCCAGCCATGACCCGGACCGGGCCGAACGGAGCCTGATCCTGCATCTGGACAACCTGCAGATCACGGTGGACGACGTGCGCAACGCTGCACCGCTCTATTTCTCCGGCAGCCTGACCGACGCAGCCATGGAAGGAACGCCCTGATGGCCGCCCCGATCACCCCTTCGGTTGCATCCGGCCGCCGCCGCATCGGCGTGATCGGCCTGGGCATGGCCTCCGCCCCCCATGCGCAGAGCCTGATCGACCTTCGGGACCGGGTGGAGGTGGCCGGCTGCTTCAGCCCGTCGGTCGAGCGCCGCGCCGCCTTCGCCGCCCGCCACGGCCTGCCGACGGTCGAGCGGATCGAGGCCCTGCTGGAGGACCCGGCGCTGTCGGCGATCCTGCTGCTGACCCCGCCCGACAGCCATGCCGAACTGGTCGCCCGCTGTGCCGCCGCCGGCAAGCATGTGCTGCTGGAAAAGCCGCTGGACGCCACCCCGGAGGGCGCGCGCGCCGTGGTTTCGGCGATGGAGGCGGCCGGGCTGACGCTGGGCGTCGTCCTGCAGCACCGCTTCCGCGCCTCGGTGGAGCGGCTGGCCGCGCTGATGCGCGACGGCACGCTGGGCCGGCCGCTGTCGGCGGCGGTGTCGGTGCGCTGGTGGCGCGACACCGCCTATTACGCCCAGCCGGGCCGCGGCATGAAGTCGCGGGACGGCGGCGGGGTGCTGCTGACCCAGGCGATCCACACGCTGGACGCCTTCGTCGGGCTGCTCGGCCTGCCGGACCGGGTCGCCGGCTTCGCCGCCACCAGCGTGCTGCGCCGGATGGATACGGAAGATGTGGTCGCCGCCGCGCTCAGCTACGGCAACGGCATGCTGGCCACCATCGACGCCACCACCGCCGCCTATCCCGGCTATCCGGAGCGGATCGAGATCGCCGGTACCGGCGGGTCGGCCGTGCTGTCCGGTGACCGGCTGGAGGTGCAGCTGGTCGGCGGCGGGCGCATCTCCGCCGGCCAGGACGGCGCCACGCTCGGCGGCGGCGCCGACCCGATGGCCTTCTCGCACCAGCATCACAGGGCCGTGCTGTCCGATTTCCTCGACGCCCTCGACGAGGGGCGCCGGCCGCGGGTGGACGGGCGGGAGGCGCTGAAGGTGCACCGTCTGATCGACGCGATCCTGGACGCCGCCGCCGGCGGCACAACCGTGGAGGTGGCCGAACCCTGATCCCGCAACCCGAATCCGCTCCGCCGGGCCGCGCGGTGTGCGGCCTTGCGGAAACCACCACTTTGGCGTAAAGCGCCAGCACCAGGCCGGGCCCCTCTGGCAACCTCACCGGTTGCGATGTCGGACTGGGAACACCAAGGAGCGGCCCGCGCCCCCTGCCCCCGACCGACGCCGTCCGTCGATGCTTCGGCATGACCCGGCCGGTCCGAACAGCCCTCGCGCGGTCTCTCCGCCCACATTTTTCGTGATGCGAGGACATCCGCTCAAATGACGGAGCTATTCACAACTGAGGCGCTTCTCGCGCTGCTTCAGGTCATCATGATCGACCTGGTGCTGGCCGGCGACAACGCCATCGTCATCGGTCTGGCCGCCGCCGGACTGCCGCGGGAACAGCGCGGCAAGGCCATTCTGATCGGCATCCTGGCCGCCACCGTGCTGCGCATCGCGTTCGCGGCGGTCACCACCCAACTGCTCCAGATCATCGGGCTTCTGCTGGCCGGCGGCGTGCTGCTGCTGTGGGTCTCCTGGAAGATGTGGCGCGAGCTGCGCCAGTCCCATGAGGAGGACCAGGCGGTCGAGGTGCTGGAGGACGACGGCGGAGCCGATACGGCCGGCCCGCGCAAGACCCTGAGCCAGGCGGTCTGGCAGATCGTCGTCGCCGACGTGTCGATGTCGCTGGACAACGTCCTGGCCGTGGCCGGCGCCGCGCGCGAGCATCTGGGGGTGCTGGTCATCGGCCTGACCCTGTCGATCGCCCTGATGGGCCTCGCCGCCAGCGTCATCGCCCGCGTGCTCCAGAAACACCGCTGGCTGGCCTATGTCGGCCTCGCCATCATCTTCTACGTCGCCCTGGACATGATCTACCGCGGTGCCATGGAAGTGTGGCCCCTGGTGAACGGTCACGGCTGACCGGCCAGAGAGGATCGGCCTCGATATGACTGGCCGCCGCGTTTGAGCGAAATGGGGGGAAGGGCTGCGGCGAGATCTGGGGCCGAATGTCGCACCCAACCCCCTGCGGCGATCCGTGTACTGGCTGAAACCCGCGCCCGCAGCCACTTTGTCTCTCTCCCCGCAAATCTGATTCAGTTTAAAGTCCAAACGGTAGTTGCCGGCTTGAACTTTCAGACTTGCACGCAGAGTGATATACTAATATCCTAAGTGACGTGAACAGGGCGCCGCCGGGGGGCGGCACCGTTGCCAAGCGGGGCGGAATGAGGATGGGGGCAAGGGCAGGGCCTGTGTCGGCCATGCGCAATTTCCGGCCGCGCGTGGCGCGGTCGCAGCGCTGCGAAAGCCGATCCCTGCGACAGGGCCTCATCCACGCTCCGCCTGCCATCGGCCCACGGTTCATCCAGTCACACACGGGCGGCCCACCGGCCACCAGGTAATCCGGAAACACCAGAACAAGAGAGGCCGGCCCGCTCAGGCTCCGGCCCCGCACTCAGGAGGAGAACCTATGAAGTTTGCTCTGACTTCGGTCCGCACCGCGCTGCTGGCCGCCTGTGCCGTCTGCAGCATGATCGCCGTGCCGATGCTGTCGGCTCCGGCCGCCGCTCGCGACTTCCGGTCCGCCGACATCCACCCGACCGACTATCCGACCGTCGAGGCGGCGCGCTATGTCGGCAAGCTGCTGGCGGAACGCACCAACGGCCGGCTCGGCATCAAGGTGTTCCCGAACGGCGCTCTCGGCAACGAAAAGGACACCATCGAGCAGCTGAAGATCGGCGCGCTCGAGATGATGCGCATCAACGTGGCGCCGTTGAACAACGTGGTGCCGGAGACGATGGTCACCGCGCTGCCCTTCATCTTCCGCGACACGGGCCACATGCGCCGCGTGCTGGACGGTGCGATCGGCGACGAGATCCTGGCGGCGATGGAAAGCCAGGGCATGGTCGGCCTCGCCTTCTACGACAGCGGCTCGCGCAGCATGTATTCGGCCGCCAAGCCGTACAAGACGCTGGCCGACATGAAGGGCGCCAAGATCCGCGTCCAGCAGTCCGACCTGTTCGTCGCCATGATCCAGGCGCTGGGCGCCAACGCCACGCCGATGCCCTTCGGCGAGGTCTACACCGCGCTGAAGACCGGCATCGTGGACGCGGCCGAGAACAACTATCCGTCTTATGAGTCCTCGCGCCACTTCGAAGCCGCCAAGTACTTCACGCTGACCGAACACGCGATGGCGCCGGAAGTGCTGGTCTTCTCCAAGGTCGCCTGGGACCGCCTGTCGAAGGACGACCAGGCTCTGGTCCGCCAGGCCGCCAAGGAATCGGTGCCCTACATGCGCAAGCTGTGGGAAGAGCGCGAGCAGAAGTCGAAGGACGTCGTCGTGAAGGCCGGCGCCCAGATCGTCGAGGTCGCCAACAAGCAGGAATTCATCGATGCGATGAAGCCCGTCTACGACAAGTTCGCCAACACGCCGAAGCTCCAGAGCCTCGTGCAGCGCGTCCAGGAAACCAAGTAAGCAAGGGGTGAGGCGCGGCGCCGTCCCCGGCGGGACGGTGCCGCCACCCAAGGGGAGCCGCAGCATGGATATCGAGCTGCAAGCAATGGATGTCAGCCCGCCGCATTCCGCCGGCTGGCTGACGCGGATGAACGCGGCGCTGGCCAGGACCGGCATGTATGTCGCCATCATCGGTCTGATGGCGATCGTCGCGGTCGTCTTTTATCAGGTGTTCGGCCGCTACGTGCTGAACAACTCGCCGACATGGGCGGAAAGCCTGGCCATCGTGCTGGTGCTGTACGTCACCCTGATCGGTGCCGCCGTCGGCGTCCGCGACGCCGGCCACATCGGGCTCGAATCCCTGCTGGTGATGCTGTCTGACAGTGCGCGGCGCAAGATGGACATCTTCATCTACGCGCTGGTCGGAATCTTCGGCGGCTGCATGGCCTACAACGGCTGGGTTCTCGGCAGTTCGGTCATGTCCTACACGATCCCGAACCTTCACATCTCCGAAGCCGTACGCTACGTGCCGCTGGTGCTGTCGGGTGTGCTGATCGTCCTGTTCTCCATCGAGCATATCGTCGCCATCCTGCGCGGCGAGGAGGTAAAGCCGTCATGGAACTGATGATCCTCAGCATCACCTTCTTCGGCTTCCTCATCCTCGGCATTCCGGTCGCCTTCGCCATCGGCCTGTCGGCGCTCTGCACCATCCTCTATGAAGGCCTGCCCGTCGCGGTGGTCTTCCAGCAGATGATGTCGGGGATGAACGTCTTCTCGTTCCTGGCCATTCCCTTCTTCGTCTTCTCGGGCGAGCTGATGCTGCACGGCGGCGTCGCCGACAAGATCGTCGCCGCGGCGAAGAGCATGGTCGGCCACATCCGCGGCGGGCTGGGCATGTCCAACGTGGTGGCCTGCACCCTGTTCGGCGGCGTCGCCGGCTCCCCCGTCGCCGACGTGTCGGCAATGGGCGCCGTGATGATCCCGATGATGAAGCGGGAGGGCTACCACGCCGACTACGCGGTCAACGTCACCACCCACGCCGCGCTGGTCGGTGCGCTGATGCCGACCAGCCACAACATGATCATCTACGCGCTGGCCGCCGGCGGAAAGGCGTCCATCGGCGCGCTGATCGCCGCGGGCCTGATGCCGGCGCTGCTGCTGATGGTCTGCAACCTGGGCGCCGCCTATTACGTCGCGGTCCGCCGCGGCTACCCGAAGGGGTCCTTCCCCGGCTGGGACATCCTGCTGCACAGCTTCGCCGCCGCCCTGCCGGGCATGCTGATCGTCGTCATCATCCTGGCCGGCATCACCAGCGGCGTGTTCACCGCGACCGAATCGGCCTCCGTGGCCGTGATCTACGCGCTGCTGCTGACCACGCTGGTCTACCGCACGCTGACGCTGGAGAAGTTCCTGGCCGCCGCCGCCAAGACGGTGAAGACCACCGGCGTCGTGCTGCTGCTGATCGGCGTGTCGACGATGTTCCAGTACCTCATGGGGCTCTACGAGGTGGCGGACATGACCGGCGAACTGCTGGCCGGCATTTCGTCCAACCCGATCGTCATCTTCCTGCTGATCAACATCATCCTGTTCCTGCTGGGCACCTTCATGGACATGGCCAGCACGATCCTGATCTGCACGCCGATCTTCCTGCCGATCGCCATGACCTACGGCATGGACCCGGTGCAGTTCGGCATCGTGATGCTGATCAACTGCGCGCTCGGCCTGAACACTCCGCCGGTCGGCACCACCCAGTTCATCGGCTGCGCCATCGGCGGCGTGTCGGTGGGCGAGGTGATGCGCTCCATCACGCCCTTCTACGGGGCGCTGTTCGTGGCGCTGCTGCTGGTCACCTATGTTCCGGGCTTCTCGCTGTGGCTGCCGCGTCTGCTGATGAATTGAAGCGGGACGGGACCAGGCTTTCCTGGACGAATTCTCTCCTGGACTGGGCCATCGGCTTCTCGCCGATGGCCCATTTTTTATGAGCCGGCTTCAGGCCGTCAGGTCCAGAACCACCCGGCCGCGGATTTGTCCGGCCAGGATGCGTTCGCCCAGCGCCGGCAGGTCGGCGAAGGGATGGACCTCGTACATCGACGAGAGATGGCCGTGGTCGAGGTCGCGGGCCAGCCTTGCCCAGGCGGACGCGCGGCGGTCGGCCGGGGCCATCACCGAATCGATGCCGATCAGCGTCACGCTGCGCAGGATGTGCGGAAGCACCGTGCCGGGCAGGTCGGACGAGCCGGCCAGCCCGCAGGCGGCGACTGCCCCGCCCCACACCGTCTGCGCCAGGGCGTTGACCAGCGTCGGGCCGCCCACCGAATCGACGCCGCCGGCCCAGCGCTCCTTCTGCAGGGGCGGTCCCTTCTCCAGCAGGGCGGCGCGGTCGATGAAGCCGCCGGCGCCCAGGCCGCGCAGATACTCGTGCGTCTCCGGACGCCCGGTGGAGGCGGTTACGGCATAGCCGCGCTTGGCCAACAGCGCGACCGCCACCGACCCGACGCCGCCGGCCGCACCGGTGACCAGAACCTCCCGGCCGCCGGGCTGGATGGCACCCCAGCGCTCCAGCGCATCGACGCATAGCGCCGCGGTGTAGCCGGCGGTGCCGATCCCCATCGCCTGTTCGGGTGTGAAGGCGTCGGGCAGGCGGGTCAGCCACTCCGGCTTCACCCGCTGATAGCGGCTGTAGCCGCCCCATTGCGTTTCCGACAGGCCCCAGCCGTTGACCACCACCCGGTCGCCGGCCTTCCAGTCGGGAGAACGCGACTCGACCACCGTGCCGGCGAGGTCGATCCCCGCCACCATCGGCAGCTTGCGGGCGATCTTCGCCTTTCCGGTGACGGCGAGCCCGTCCTTGTAGTTGACCGTGGAATGGGAGACCTCGACCAGCACCTCGTGGTCCGGCAGATCGGACGGCCAAAGCGTGGTGAAGGAGCCCTTGGGCTTGCCGTTGTCGTCGGCGATGACGAAGGCGGTGAAGGAATCGGGAAGGGGCATCGGGCGCACTCCGTTGCGCTGCAGGTCTGACCGAAACGATGCGCCGCATTCCGATATAGGTCAAACAAATTAACCTCAATCCTTCGGCGTGCCGAATCCCTCCAAATTGGAGGTAGTAAGCCTCGTGCCTACCCCGCCCTGGCAAATGAGTGGCAAGACAGGGCCATGGGGCGGAGTAGCCGGAGAGCGTCGAAATCGATTGGGACCGTCCTCATTCGTCGTTCCGGAGAAATCAGCTCGTCCGGCCGGGTGCTATGCTTTCCAAGGAATGATCGGCTTATTGGGCGTTGTGGCCTGGGCAGGATCCCGTACATCACGGAACGCGCAAAACGATTTCCAACAACTCCCCAGAAAGGGGTTTTCATGCACGGGATCATTCTTGCCGACGCCGGGCTGGCCGATATCGACGCGTTGATCGGCCGGCACGCGCCGGATGTGACGGTGATCCGGGTGACCGCCGACGAGGACGCCCTCGGCCTGCTCGCCGACGCCCTGGAGACGGGTCCGGCCGCGGTCCACCTGATCGCCCACGGCGCACCGGGCGTGGTGAAGCTGGGGGCGATGCCGCTCGACACCAGCGCCCTGTTCGACCGCCGCTGGCCCGATGCGACCGGCACCGAGATCCTGATCCATGCCTGCGACGTCGGCGCCGGCGGCAACGGCCGCCGCTTCGTGGAGCGTCTGGCCGCCGTCACCGGCGCGCGGGTCGCCGCCGCCAGCCATCCGGTTGGCCATGCCGACCAGGGCGGCTCATGGGATCTCGACGTGGTGACCGGCCCGATCCTGGCGGCCCGTCCCTTCGCGGGCGCCGATGCCTGGCCGCACCGGCTGGCCTACAGCGGCACCCCGACGGCGGGCAACGACACGCTGGTCGGCGACGATACCGGCAACACGATCAACGGGCTGGCCGGCAACGACAGCATCACCGGCGGCACGGGCAACGACAGCCTGGTCGGCGGGATCGGCGACGACACGCTGGTCGGCGGCGGCAACACGGGCGTCGCGGCCGGCGACACCATGAATGGCGGGCTG
>JBKHVJ010000193.1:0-64106 GCA_046570145.1 Alphaproteobacteria bacterium | reverse complement strand
CGTCTTGCCCTCGACGTTCCGCCCCCTCTGCTCGTCCGAAGGGAAGAAGACGATCTGCGCCCGATAGGCGCCGGGCACGAAGCGGCCGTCCGGCGTCATCGGGCAGGCGCTATCCGGGCCGGGCTCCATCCCGGCGGACGGGAAGTGCTGCACATAGACCAGATAGCGCGGTGCCGCGCTCGCCATGGACGGGGCGAGCAACAGGAAGGCCGCGAAGGTGAGGGCCAGACGGCGGAGTGTGGCGGTGCTTCCGGGGATCATCTCACCGCCTCCTCCTCCGTGACGGTTCCGCACAGAACGGTTGGCGGACCGAGCGGCACGATTTCCCAAGTGTCCGGCCCGATGGGCGTGTCCGATCCCCCCTCGGTGCGCGGCCATCCGATGGAGAGCTGGAGCTGGTTCTGGGCCGGCGCATGCAGGATGATATGGGCGGCCCGGCCCTGGTCTTCGTTCAGCGGCACCACCTCCTGCGCGGTGGCGATGATTTCGTGGAGACGCTCGTCGAACAGCGGCGGTTCGCCGCGGCTCAGCACCAGCGTGACGACACGCACACGGGTACCGGCGGGCAGTGGGCGGGGAACGCCGATGTAGCCGTCCCCGGGTGTCGGAAAGCCTTGCCGCAGGCTCAACACCCGCTGGCGGCGCGACCCGGTGCGGTCCCGCTCGCCGAGCACGCCGAGGATCGGTGCGCAGTCACTGCGGTAGGTGAGGATGTCCGGCGATTCGTTGAGGATGTGGGTGATCGCTGCGGCACCACGGGACGTGATCGTCTTGAGTTCGCCGGCGTCTATGCGGACCTCGTTGAGCTTGGCGCTCGGCCATACACGCTTCAGGTGTGCCGGTATCATCACGCCCAACAATGGGAACCTGGACCCTCGACCGGTGACCAGAACGAAGGTGTCGTCCTCGGCCGTCACCTTCGCCTGAACGGCCAGCCTCTCGAGCCGGTCCTGCATGGGACGGCCGAGCGACGTGGCAAGATCGTGGAAGGCCTCCGCGACATCGAAGCTCAGCCCCTCCGCATCCCAGGTCAACACCGCCTCCCGCCCGCCGGTGGTGCGCAGCACCAGCGGTTCACCGTTCAGCGGGCGAAGCATGGCAACCTGGTTCGCCCGCTGTTGCAGCCATGCGGCCACAGCGGGCTGGTCGACGTCCAGCGCCGTCACATCGCCCGGTTCCAGCGCGGGGGCATACCGCATGCCCTCCAACACCCCGTCACTTCTCTGCAGATCCCAGATCAGGCGCCCGATGGCCGCGCCGTTGCGCACGGCCAGCGGGGTCGTGCCGTGGATGCTGATGGGATCCCAGGGCGGATGGATCGGCAGGTCCGTGATCACCACACCTTGCCGCTTCAAGGCGGCTTCGAGCGACGGCCGGATCCGCTCGAACAGCCAGCGGGAGATCCCGTTGCCGCCGAACGTCTGATCGCCGTCGGTCGCCTTCTCCACCACCTCGACGTCCCCGTCCGGGGTCATCCGCAGCCGGAACACCGACAAATCGGTGCTGCCGCCACCGACGTCGTAGGTGAGGACCACGCAGGACTTGGCTGCGCCCTGCAGCAATCTCTCCGCCGTCACGCCGACCAAGGCCTCCTGCGCCGTCTCGAGGTCCGGCAGAGGGAGGGTGACGATGAGAGGCGACCAGCTCTCCGACAGTTCCAGTGCCGCGCCCTGCGCATCGACGACGCGCTGCGGTTCAAGGCCGGCACGACGGAAGGCGTCGAACAGCGCGACGCGCTCCGGCGTCGAGAAACGCGCCGGGCAGGTCGGGTAGACGGCCGACACCTCCGCGGCCACTTCCGGCGATTCCTCGATCTCGCGCCGCAGCGCCTTCAGGTAGTGGACCACCATGTCGAGGCGGGTCAGCGTGCTGCCGTCCGGCATGGCCAGGATCTGGGGGTTGGTGAGCTGCCACTTCAGCCCGTCGAAATAGGAGACGTCGGTGCCGCTCGGGGCTTCGGCATATTGTCGCGCCTCCTCACCAATGACGGTCTCCATGTCCGCGGTCTGCGGGTTGTACAGGTAGGCCACGGCCGTAGGGACGAAGTGGTCCTGAAGCCCCAGCTTCAGGACCTGGACGCCCGTGCCGAACCCGCGGTCGCGCGGCGGCACGACTGCAACCGCGGTCGCAACCGTACCCAGATCGACGAACACCTGGCCACGGAACGGCGCGGCCGCTCGAACATCCAGTTCGAAGTACCGGATCAGGTCGGGGAGTTCGGGATCGGAGAAACTCGCCACTACCCGTGCCGGATAGAGCACGCCGGGCTGCAGCTTGGCAGCCTCGGAATCCAAGGGAATCCGCAGCACGCACGGCAGCGTGGCACCCGGCAGCAGCACCCGGCCGGCCCCTTCCCCCATTTCCTCCTCCGGCATCGCGACGAAACCGCCGCCTGCGACCCGGATTTCGACCCGGACGCGCTTCAGCCGGCAGGGTTCGCCGCCGAGGTTGCTGAAGGTGAGGGCAAGGCGTGCCCTGCGTCCCTTTCCCGAGAGGGCCGGCACCCGCGCCTGCAGGTGCGCCACCGGCTGCGCCGGCCCGGTCATGCGCAGGTGAAAGCGCAGGACTATCGGCCGGGTGTGATCGACGAGATCGACGACCAGGCGATATTGCCGGCCGCCGGGCGAGTCGAGAAGCTGCTTGATCACTCCGGGCGGCAACTGGAGGCGCACCTGGTGGCCGTCCGTGCCGAAAGCTTCAGGCACCGGCAGAAGCAGGCCATCGGCGCCGGTATCGTTCGCATCCTGCTCGAAGCTGATCCGGGCGACGTCCACCCGGTTCACTGTCGATTGCTCGAGACACAGTGTCACCATGGGCGGGCCGTCATAGGGCGGCGGGTCGACGGTCAGCTGGGTGTGTGCCAGTGTCAGGTCGGGCACCGGCCGCCCAAGGTCGATCTCGGCCAGGCGACGCTGCCGGTCGCTGCCCGAAACACGGTGGACGATCGTACCATGCCACGGACGTCCGTCCCTGACCAAGCCAGCCGGGAGCTGCAGCCGGATCTTGGCACGTTCGCCCTTGAGGTCGAGCATGCCGTCCTGAATGGTTTCGGGAAGGGTGACCTCGCGGCCGGTGTCGTCGAGAACGGTTATCAGGCTGCCGCCGGCCGGAACCGTTCCCTCGTTCACGATCTCGACCGTCAGCGTGTGCGCGTCGGCCGCGGCCGATCCGGCATACACGATGCGGGGCGAAACCGATTCCGCGTTGAGGGCGATGAAGCAGTGTCCGCAGTTGCCGCAGAACCGCTCGCCTTCCGCGCGCCGCCACGCCGCGCATTGCGGGCACAATGCCCCGTTCATCGCCTCACACCTCCTTGACCAAGCAGCGGAAGCCGGAGCCTGCGGGATTCTCGATGCTCCAGGTCTCCATCCGGTTCCTCTGGAAATCCGCATCCTCCACCACATGCGGATAGCGGTCGGCGATGCGTTGCGCCAAGGTGGCGAGGAGCATTGCGAACGCCGGATTACCGACCGGGTTCTCGTCGGCGGTCGACGTCAGGAGCGCGTACCAACGGATGTAATCGGTGACGTCGAACTGATCGATGCGGGACTTGACATCGGTTTCGATGGCATTGCGGAGGGGCTGCTCCCGCTCCAGCATCAGTCGCCGGACCGCGAGCGCGAACGGCCCCAGATCGCGCCGCTGCGCGCGCATCCCCATCTTCCTTTCCAGGAAGTGGAAGCTGGAAATTCCGGTGCGGCGGCCCTGCTCCTGGCTCATCTCGCCCCGCAGGCTGCCGACCAGGATCGCCTGCGCCACCACCTCGAGGGCCCTCAGATAGGCCTCAAGCTCCGCCGGTTCGCGGACCAGCAGATCCTGAAACTTTTCATAACGGTAGTCTGTGTGGAGAACTTCGTTGTTCTGAAGCCGCGGCAGATAGGAGCGGTCGCGATACTCCGCCAGGCCGGGAACCACGGTCAACGGAAAGCCGGCCATTTCGCTGGACATATACACCTTGTCCGGCGGCGAATCGACGACCTGTGGCGGGACGTCGGCGATGGCACGCACCGTCTCCTGGAACTTCTCATGGGCGTCCGATCCCATCCTGGGCTGCATCGCGCACCAGAATTCCAGCTTGACGTTCTTCATCGACACGTCGCGGTTCGTGAAGTGCGCCGGCTGTGAAAGCCACGGATGGCCGAAGCCGACAAGAGCGGAGATGGCCGCGGCATAGGATTGTTCGCTCTGCTGGTGGCGCCGGCCCATGCGCTCGATCACGTCGGCGGTGCGCTGGTTGACGTGGGGTGTCATCTGCCTGGTGAAGAACAGCACCCGTTCGAGGAACTGGCGGGTCCCACGGTCGCGCAGCGATTGCCTGAGGCGCCACAGGTCGGTGGCCGCCCGGTTCGGCGCCTCCTCGAAGAAGCGGCGGCTGTATTCGGCAAGAACCTCCCGGTCGAAGGGCTTGCCCTGATCGGTGACGTAGAAATTCGCACGGTCGCCGTCTTCATCATACAGCGTGACGTTGATCGGCGACGACGGGAGTCGACGAAGCGCCTTGAGACGTGCGTCGATCTGCGTCCCCACCTCCTGCGCGAGAATCGCCTGAAGCTCGCTGAGCTGCTTCATCAGGCCGGTCTCGACCGTGACCTCCTTGCCCTCCGCGTCCTGTGTCTTGGATCCAGAGCCGATGTGGTCGGCCAATCGTTTCGAAACCTCGGCGGCGGCCTCGAACACCTGGGCGCGCACCTCCTCGACGACGCGCTCCTCGATCATATCGAGCGCCACCGCGACGATCGTCCGCCGCGTGAAGGCGCCGCCGACATCGTTCAGCCAGCCCAGCCGTTCCTGGATCTCCCGATTCGTCCCCTTCGCCTTCTGGCGCAGGACTTCGGCGCGCCGACGGAAGTTGACCTGCTGCTCCCCGAGCCGGTCGGCGACCCGCCGCAGCGCCTCCCGGGCGAACGCGAAGCCGCGATCGGGAGCGGACAGCACGGCCACGAGCATGTCGTCGATCGCCCGTTTGACCTCCTCCTCCAACACCTCGGTGTGCTGGAGGTGAAGCAGACGCGCAATGGTACCCCACCGCTCCCGCACCACGTGCGTGCAGTCGAGTTGGGCGGCGAGCAGATCGTCGCGCATCCATCCCAGCAACTCCTCGCCCACGCGTCCGCTGCCGGACTTGTTGAGGAAGCCGCCCCGTCGCTGCTGGACCTGATCGCGGATAAGGTCGACCAATTGGGGCTGTTGGCTGGTGCCGCCCGCCAGGAACGTCACGAAGGACGGCGCGGAGCCCGCGGAACCTCCACGCACCGGCAGACGAAGCGAGGCGTGGAATTCCTTTTCGACCTGTTCCTGCAGATTGGTCGGGAGGTCGGCTTCCGCGGTCCAGTAGCGCACGAGATCCGCGGCCAGGCGGTGGCGCACGATCGTCGCGATACGGTTGATGGGCACGTGCAGCTTTGCAAGGCCGAGGCTGGCGTAACGGCAACTGAATTCGTCGATGATGGTCTGGCCGCGGGCGCTCTGCGGATAGCGAACGACCGAGGTCAGGGCACTGGACATGTTCGACCGTGCCGAACGCCAGGAAGACGCGAGGCTCTCGACCGTGCCCGAATATTCCACGAACAGGACCTCTGCGAGCATGTCGCTCAGCGCACCCTTGTCGCCGAGCGCCAGGCTGCCGCTGGAACTGCGGGGTTCGTTGCCGATGAGGTAGGCGGTGTCGAAGGGAGGACCCTGGACGCTGTCACCCTTGTCGAACTGGGCGCGCGTCCAGGCGGCCGGGAAACGGGCCGCCTCGCGCATCGAGGCCTCGCCAGCCGTCTGTTTGGCGTAGGTGTAATGCTCCAGCTCCATGAGGGCGGCGTAGCTGTTGCCGTAGATGGCGTTCTCGACGTCATTGCTGAAGACGCTGGGGAGCACCAGCATGCCCCGGATCCGCAGGGTCTTGTTCAGATGCTTGAGCGCGAACGCCATGTCGAGAAACATGCCGCTTCCGGTGCCGCCCGCCAGCGACAGCACGATCCAGACGTCGGTATTCTTCCGATCGAGGCGGATGCCGTAGCGGTCGATCAGTTCGCTGTGATCGGACGCTTGCCGCATCGATTCGATGCAATGGCGCACCTTGGCCATGATGTCTTCGTAATGCCGGAAGAAGGCCAGCCGCCCGAAGCTCCGGATTTGTCCGGCGCCGTCGGTGATCAACCCGTGCTTCTTCAACGAAGCATCGAACCAGGAGAATATGTGGGGGAAAGATTCCTCGTGCTCATAGTAGTTCTCAAGCTCGTTGGCCTGGAGCTGGACGCTCTGCTTTTCTCGCGAATCGAATTCGACTTCCTTGAGTAGAAAATCCATTTCGGCGCCGTCGGCAGTCCGGTTGCTGACGTCGGTGTCGATCCACAGGGTGGCTACGTGCGGCAGCGTCGGTTCACCAAACTGGTCGTAGAACATGCGTCGCAGGTTCAGCAGGACCTGCTTGCCGGTGCCGCCGAGCCCGATGATCAGGGCCGGGCGCAATTGGACGTCGTTGTTGTTCGCGTTCATCGAGGATTTCCCGTCCACAGATTCAGCGCAGCATGCCGGTGAACTCGGCCAGCGCCGTTACGAGGGCAGCGATCAGGGCCACGCCGCCGAGGGACGGGGCAACCTTGCGGACCACCAGGAGGAGCAGGGTCAGCCCCGTGATCAGCACCGTGAAAAGTGAAACCCAGCCGTTGCCCATCGGAACGATCGCCCAATAGCGCACGGCCAAGACGAACAAGGCCGACATCAGAAGCACCAGCCCGTTGCGCACCGCGCTCGGGTGGATGCCGGCTACCACAGAACGATGCAGGACGATCCGGTACAACGTGTAGGCTCCGATCACCAGCGCCGCGACCAGCAGGCAAAGCGTCAGGAGATGGGATCCCGCGGGGAAGCGGAATGAGAAATCCAACCCCGCGAAGTCCCCCCGCGTCTGCGCGGCGGCATCCGAAGCGGTGAGGACGGCCATCAGCCCGGCGGCGCAGACGACACCGCGCGTCGGGCGATGGGAACTGCTGAATTCAAGGGTCGATGTCCGGTCGCTCACGTCTCGGTTCCCCACTCTTGGTCATGAATGCTGTTCGAAGACTGCTCCAGCCGCTTGAGCTGGAAGGAGTAGTCCAGCGCCAGATCGTCCTGCGTGGCCTGAAGCTTGATCGGTCCCGGCCCGAACATCAGGCGAGCGGACCGTAAGCGGTTCGGGGTGGAGACGAAGAACATGGGGCCGAGGGCGAACAGGCGGACGGTGGCGCAGTTGTCGGAACTGGACACCACATAGGAGCGGCCGATGGCCGCCTCGATGACCGCCTGCTCCTGGCCCAGTTCGTCCTCGACGACGAAGCTCATGCCGGACATGGCGCGCGACAGTAGCCACAGCAGCGAGCCGCCAAGGACCAGACCGATCAGGACCAGGCTGATGATCGGACCGGCAGGAAACACGAGTTCCAAGGTGACTGGAATCACGTGGAGTTCCTCTTCCCGGCGTTCGAAATATGGCGCCGGCAACATGCGGTCGGCCAACTCGCGCAGGTGGAAGATCTTTTCATGTATCCGCGGATCGTCCGGGCGACGTTTGCCGTCCGTCGGCGAACGGCCGAGGTTTTCCGGCCGCCCGTCGTAGCTCCAGTCACCGATCGACGGAGGAAAGATCTCGACGTTCTTCTTGCTGGAAATGAGATAGCGCAGCGTGATCGTGCCCTGTGCCGGTACACTCGGGCGCATCGCCAGCGCCAGCTTGGTGGCGAAGGGCAGGTCAATATAGCCGAACTGGCGGATATCGACTTTGATCGTGAAGCGTTGAGTCCCGGTGACCGGGTCCGGCGACAGGGTCGTAATCCTCGGCGTGACGTCGAGATCGGGAGGGATTTTCGCCCCATCGGGAAGAAAGGCGCTGGTCTCCGAAAACTCGATGCGCGCCTTGATCTCGACGTCCTTCAGCACAAGCGTTCCGGCCGGCCGGACTTCGGTGCCGAACGAAAAGGTCAGGTCGTCGCCGAGGTGGAAGTCGCGCACATGCAGACCGTCCGGCTCCACGGCCACGTCCGGGCCACCGCCGGCATCGGGATTCTTGATGATGAGCGGCTTCTCGACCGAGCGGGCCGACCAGCCCTCGTCGTGCGGGAGCAGGGGTAGTTCGCGAAACTCCACCTGCCGCTTCTCAAGCAGCCGCTTGATCGCCTCGACCGATCGGTACGCATCCCGGTAGTCGTCGCTTCTCTTGCGTTCGGAGCCGGGTGTCGCGAGCGCGAGGATGTAGAAGGCGAGCGCCCGGCGGCCCGTGTATTGCGCGTTGGCGCTGTCGTCCGGCGTGGACACGGTCCCGCTGAACGGCAGGCGGGCGTTGACCATTCCGATGAAGCCGAAACGCCCGAGGATGGCATAGAACTCGCGTTGCGCCAGCACCTCTTCCGGCTTGGACTTGTCGCTCGCCACGTTGTCCGTCACGACGACGAGAGGCTGCCCGGGGGAGGGTTCCGTGTTCAGCCAGCCTGCCAAACCGTCCTTGAGAAGAGTGCTTCGATCTTTGAATCCGTCGGCTCCGATCGACCCGTCGAGTCTCCGGAAGCGGTCGCCGAATTTGAATGACTTTCCGCCGGTGGCCGCGCTCTGGCTCAGCAGCTCCGTAAGCGTCTGGGAGAAGGCCGAGCCGGGTGCTTCCAAGAAGCCCTTCATGGAACCCGAAACGTCCAGCAGCACATCGAACGCCTGTGCCCCGCGAACGGGAAGGCCGCACACTGCGGTGGCGATGAAGGCGGCCGCAAGGAGGGTGAACCGGTTCATGGACCTGTTCCCGTTGATTCATGGACACGCAGCGAGTGGACGTCGATGTCGCCTCGCGCCCCCTCGAGTGCCAGGAGGAGATTGGAGCCTGCCAGCAAGGGAGGCAGACCGGCCGCCGGGGCGCCGAGCAGCGGCTCCCGCAGCAGGATCCGGATGTCTCCGGCAGAGGCGGAGTTGATCGCCGGCAGTTCCAGCACCACGAGTTCGGCTTCCGGAGTGCCTCCCAGACGCGTTCGACGCTCGGCCAACGCGATCATGGTGCGGCCGACGACCACCGGCGCCTGCGAGAGAAGGATTCCCTTCATTTCGTTTTCGGAGATCAGGTCGGCGTTCGCGAAGATGCGGAGCCACGATCTGTCGCCCACCAGCAGCCCATGTCCATTGGGATCGGGAAGAGCCCAGCCGATCGGGCTGATGTCCCCGACGCGGCGCAACACGCTGGCCGATCGCAAGGCCTGGATCGCGAGGCCGCCGTCGCCGAGAGTGAGGGCCAACCGTGTCTCGCCGCTTCTCGTCCCGAACACCACGGGATCCTGCTGGCCGGCGCCGAGCCGTTGGCTGACCAGGTGCGAGCGTGGCGCCGCCGCCTTTGCATCGAAGGACAACAGCCTCTCCCCGCTGTCCGGATCGAGGATGTACAGCCCCCCACCAGCCAGGAGCCAGACGAGGCTGTCCGCAGTCCGGCCTGGATGACCCGAGAACGCGCCGAAGAGCACGGGGGCGCCAGCGTCAAGCGGAACGTTGCAGGTCCAGCGGCGGCGCCATTCCGTGGATTGGCCGTTTCCCGACCAAACGGATAGGCCGCCGTCGGAGTCCGCCACGGCGACATGCGGCCGCCCGTCGTCGAAGATTGCAGCCGCACAGATCGGTCCATCGGGCGCACGCCAATCCACCGGCTGTCCGAACGATTCGTATCCGTGGAACGCAAGCCCGTGCACCGCCTCGGGGGTCGCCACGAAAACTCCATGGTGACTGATCATGGGTTCGGACAGCCACTGTTCGGCGGGTGGCCAGTTGACCGTCAACGTCCGCCCTCGCCCGATATCGGCGCTGTCCAGCAGGGAGACCCGTGTCGGATCGCGGTTCGAGCGGCCCGCGAAAACCAGGACCCCCACAGGACAAGACCGCCATAGGAACGCTTGCAGTTCGGGCGTCAGGGCCGGTCCGTGGCGCAGGGCAAGCGGCCTGCTTCCTGCCAGCGCATCGCGGATCCGCCCTGGCGGGAGAAGCGTTGGCTCCGGGGGCGGCGGCAGGGTCAGGGGGCGTCCGCACGTGGTGCAGAATTGAGCTGCACCGCGGTTGGGGGCGCCGCGGGTCCCGCACCGTGACACCCCGCCACCGCAAATGGCGCACAGCTCGGCCGGACCGCGACGCGTCGGTACTATTTCGTGATGAGGCGGCTCATGGGTGTGCGGACAGGTTAGCATCAGCGGTCCGATAAGATTGTTCCCAACGTTATCCAGAGTCGGAATGGGTTTTGAGCGGATATTGAAGCCTTGTTCTTATGACTAAGAGCTGTATTGATAGAGCATATCTCCAAAAACGGTCTATCACATACCGACATTATCTACAAACGAAAAACCCATACAGAGATTATCCCTCAACGAAAACGATAATCATACAATTGTATTATTTACACAGAATATTTACCTTGAGCGTTTTACATTCAATACCATATCTTGATTCCCTGGTTAACGTGAAAACTTAATGTTGTGCATGATTATATCTGCATTTATCGAAGGCGTCCGGCGTGATCTTTTATGGGTACATTCAAAGGGAAATAAAGTGTCTGCGCCAATTCATGCATCCAGAACATCCAATAAAGCTTACAAGTTTTGCGCGATTTTCATCGCGAATTTATTGTTAATGCATAGCATCTCTTGGTCGCAGACTGCCTCGGAGCCTCAGAAATCGGAGAAGTATTCATTAGTTAATTGCAACGATATGGCGTGCGCTCAGAGAACCCTTGATCGCATGAGCGAAACCATAGATCGGATGACAAAAATCAACGACGAAATAAAGTCTCTGCATGAAAGTCGCGGAAAGATACTAAATAGTATAGTTAATGAGTTGGGAGGCGAGAGATTATCCATAAAAGAATGCAAGGGGAGGCACATAAACGAAGTCGAAGGATCTATTCGCAAGGAAATAGATGCGGAGCGCGCCCATTACGACTACTGCCTTAAGGCGCTTCGGAACGCCGGAATGATCTCCCGTATGACAACGGAAACCGAAAGGCATCTCGCATTGGCACGCCAGCAGATCCTGGCGGCCAACGCTGCAATAGCGAGGATCGCGGATGCCGGTTGGCAAGTGCTCGAGCCGGGCTGTCGCAGACCAGGCCTCTCCATCACGCGATCAAAGGGACCGGAAGGTGCCATCACCTGCGAGCGCTGTCGCGAACTGCAATGGATCGTGTTTGCGCCGACCAGGCCCAACGACGACCTCCCCGCCTGTGCATCCGGCCTCGTCGGCCTTGCGCGCTATCCGGTCACCGGCGAGGAGATGATGCGCTGCGAAAGCAGCGGGATATGCAGGGGCCGCGACTGGTTCGCGGTCAATGACAAAACGCCGGTCACGTACACCGTGTGGCAGGACGTCGAGGAATACATCGCCTGGGTGAACGAAGAGTTGGTGCTACAGGGATTCCGCGCCCGCCTGCCCCGGACCGCCGAGCTGATCGCCGCCGCCGGATCGTCGGCGCCGCAATCCGGTGGACGGGAACGGAACATCCGCGATCTCCACACCACCGAATCCGGTATCGCCATTCTGCCGTCCACCATGAGGGAGTGGACGCAGGATTGCGGTGAGCATTTGGCCGATGGGACGTGCGGCGCGCGCAAGACGTTCGCCGTGAAAAGGGAGGGCCGCCCCAGCGTCCCCCAGAGCGAAAGGTACCCGTACGAAGGCACCGCCTTTCGGATTGTCGTGGAGCGAATCATTCCCACGCCCTTCAAGGCCGTCGCCGCGGCCCGGACACAATCCCGCTGACACGGAGGTCTAGGATCCATGGCGAATCGAAAAGGTCTCAGGGCGGTGCAGGCTCTGGCCGGCGCCGCAGCCCTTCTCTGGGTTTCGGCGGCCGCCGGGGCGGCGCCGGAACCGCGCATGGTGGAGATCGCACAACGGCTGCTGCGCGAATTGAAGTTCGACACCGGTCCGATCGACAATCGCGAGACCGTCCGCCTGACAGAGATCATCATGGAGTTCGAGCGGAGCGTCGGCGCACTGCCGCGTGGAGCGGTTACGGACGATCTGCTCCAGCTGTTGCGGCGGGAGGCATGGCGTCGGGGAGTCGGGCAACGCGACACCGCCGGACGGCGCCCCTTCGGTGCCACGCAGGTTCGGGAGGCCCAGACTCTGCTGGCCGCGCTCGGCTTCGTTCCGGGGCCGGTGGACGGGCTCTACGGCGCACAGACGATGGTGGCGGTGCTTGCGTTCCAACAACGCCACGACCTCGCTCAGGACGGCCTGCTCGATGAACGGCTGCTTACGGCGCTGCGCCAAGCGTCAGGCACCGAGGCGGCCCATATGTCGACGGCCGACGTCGTCTTCTACAACTGGTTCGACTACATTCACGACGGCTTTCAGTCGGAGATCCGCAAAGACAAGGGCATCAAAGTCGAATACAAGACCTTCCGTTCGGTCGAAGAGCTGAATGAAGCACTGCGGAGCGGTACCGACGCCTACGACATCGTCGTTCCAACCGCTGGCTTCATGGTGCGCAATGTCCGCAATGGCCTGTTTCGCCCTCTCGACCCGGCGCGTTTCAAGAACTTCGGCAATCTGCGCGACGATGTGCTGGCCAAGCTTCCAGCAGGCGTCGTTGCCCAGGATCCCGCAACCGGTGCCGTCACGGCGCTGTACGGCATCCCCTATATGATGGGGAGCACCGGCTTCGGCATCCGCATCGACCAGGTGACCAAGCGCATTCCCGGCGCCTCGGTCTACACCACAGGGCTCATCTTCGATCCGGAGGTCGTCGGCAAGCTGAAGGACTGCGGCGTGCAGATCATCGACGATGCCGATGACGTCGTTTCGATGGCGCTGATCCATTTGGCCAATCGCTCCCGGCGCGACGCGGAAACGGTCCTGAACGACCCCTCCGAGGACGACGTGAAGGAAGCCGGTCAGCTGTTGCAGAGGATCAGGCCGTTCGTCAGGACCATCGCCTCCGAAACGATCAGGGACAACCTGAAGAATGGAAAGATTTGCCTGGCTCTCGGATACTCGGGCGACATCCTGCAGGCGCAAGAAGCCAGCGACCGGGTCGTCTATCGAATTCCACGCGACGGCACGCTGATGTGGGTGGACATGCTTGCCGTTCCGGCCAATGCGCGTCACCCGGACAAGGCGCTGGAGGTGATCGACTATCTTCTCGACCCCAAGGTGATTGCCAAGGCCAGCAACCACGTAAGGTTCGAGAATGCCAACCGCAACGCCTCTCGCCATCTGGACAAGGCATTGGCCAACGACATCAGGTCGTTCCCCACGATTGAAAACAGCCATATGCCGCAAGAGCGCCGCGCCTCGATCTCCGCCGCAATCCGCGAGCTCTGGACTGCGTTCAAGGGAGAACCCTGATGGAATCCAAGCGCCCCCCACCCCTTCCGGATTCGGAGCAACTCGTCGAAAAGGATCACGAAGGAACCGCTGGAAAGCTGGAGATGATGGAGACGGCGCTCAATGCTCAAAGCGCACGCGCTTCCCTCGTCTGGATAACAGTGATGACTGGAGGGTATTACCTGCTTTCCAGTATCAGCGCAATCAAAGATCAGCACCGCCTGTTTCTGGAGATGATCAAACTTCCTATCGTTGGCATCGATATCGATCTTCAAAACTTCCTCGTAGGAAGCCCGATAGCTTTTAGCGCGCTGCATATCTATGCGCTGTATAAAGCGGTTCTTGTTGCGGGTACGGCAGGAAATTACGACAAATTAGTGAACAAGAGGCCAAGACCGGATTGGGCACTGCATGCCTATTGGCATCGGCTCGATCTATTCTTTATCGCACGACTGTTCGGCCCCGGACGAGCCGGTGACCGCTGGGTCATTGTGCTGGTCGCGCTGGCCTTCGCCTGCGGCCTGATCGTCGCCCCATTGTGCGTACTGTCGGTCTTCTTCTACACCTCGTTGCCGATGCGAGTGCCGCTGATCACCGGAAGTCAGGTTCTGGCGCTGGTACTCAGCACCCTGTTCACGATCCTTGCCATGTGGATTCTGCGCCAGCAGGCGAAGAGCGCCGGACGCCGGATCCTGGGGCGGTGGCTCAAGCGCGTGGCGTTCACGGTCATCCTGGTCATCATGTCCGTGCTGATGCTGCTTCCGCTTGTCAGGGCACGAGATGGATTGCGGGTTGCCGGCATTGCCGTAGAGGCTGCAGCCGGCCGAAAAATCGATCTGCGGAGCCGGGATCTCCGCTACGCCGATCTGACCGATGCCCAGTTGAATGGCTTGAATCTCGACGCCGCCAACCTGTCGGGAGCGGTTCTGACAGGTGCCAATCTGACAGGGGCGCGCATGCGGGGTGCGATCCTGAACGATGCCACGCTGTCGCGCGCCACTCTGATCGAAACTGACCTGACCGACGCCAAGCTGCGCGGCGCATGGTTGGACGACATCGTTGGCGATGGTCTCTTGTTGAACGCTGCGGATTTATCGGGTGCCAACCTGAAGAGGGCCACGCTTCAAGGGGCGCGCATGACGTTCGCCACTCTGGAGAACGTCATCCTCGACTCTGCTCATCTGAACATGGCTCTTCTCGATTATGCCGACCTGTCGGTGGACACATTGGACTCCACGATTTTCACGGCAGTGAGCTGCCGATATTGCGCCCTGCGCGTCAGGACAATGACGCGTGCAAACATGAAGGTGCTTGAAGAAGCGGATCTTTATGGCTCCTCGCTGCTGATTGGCGCGGACGACAGGGCGCCCAGATGCCTGCTCGCTTCCGACCTGCCGCCGCCGCAGGCTGCCGGGGGCTGGCGCGCCACAGCGAACCAGTTCAGCCCACAAGTGTTTTCGGAACTTGGGCTCAACAACATTGAAAATCTCCGCCAACGGATCCAGAAGCGTTGGGATATCCTCAAAACCCTGAAGCACTGCGAAGAAGCGATACCGCCGTTCGTGCCGCAGGGGCGGCCGCAACTCGGAAGGCGTGTTGTCGAAGAAGCATGCCGCTTGGACGCACACGCCCCATATGTGGCACGGGCCGCATTATTGCGTATTCGCAGACACAGTGTGCTGTTCGGCCCGCCGAGCTTCGACGAGGGCGACGTCGTCCGGAAGCTTCTGGACATGAACGAATGCCCAGGCGCCAATGCCCTGACATTCAAGGAGCGTGACGCACTCATTCGGAAGGGGCTTGAACGGTTTCATTGAGATGGTCCTCGCCGCTCCTCCGGATCAGCGGACACGTCTGTTAACCCCAATACCGGGTCGTGAAAGATCACCTTGACCATTGCGGTACTTGGACCGGACGCTGGATCCTTGGAAGCCCACCCAACGATTGATGGTGTTTGGATCGAAGGCGTGGCGGCAGCAGTGGTCGGCTTGCCACAAACCGCTGACGCGCCTCGCCCTGACATCGGCCCGGCGTGAACGCAGCATCAGCCGACACCCGGGCAGCGTCACCTTGATCTCGGCGAAGAGGATTTTCCCCCACCCGGCGCGGTGGTCGTCGGCACCCCGAACATCACCTGATCGCTGCACCCCACCGGCGGCTCGGGTAGACGAATCGAGGTCAACCAGCGGCGAGCAGCAGCGCTTCGGCGTCGGCCACGGACAGTGGGCGGGCGAACAGGTAGCCCTGGGCGTAGTCGCAGCCGATCCGGGTGAGGACCGCCCGCTCCTCCTCCGTCTCGACCCCTTCGGCGACGACGTCAAGCCCGATGCGGTGGGCCAGCTCGACGATGCCGCGAAGAAGCGATTCCTGCCTGGGGTCGCTGCCGAGCGCGCTGACGAAGCTCTTGTCGATCTTCATGACGTCGAAGGGCAGGCGGCCGAGATGCGACAGCGAGGAATAGCCGGTGCCGAAATCATCCATGCACAGCGCCACGCCCAGCGCATGGAAGCGTTCCAGGATGGTGCGGGCCTGATCGTGGTCGGCGACGGTCATGCTCTCCGTCACCTCGATCTTCAGCCCGTCGGCGCGGCCGTCGGCCAGAAAGTCCAGCATGTCGTCCACATAACGTTCGTCCCACATCTGGCGGGCCGACAGGTTGACGTTGACGGTCAGGGCAGCGCCCCCCGCCATGCGGCGCCAGCGGTCGAGCTGCTCCACCGCCCGTTCCAACACATGGCGGCCGAGCGGCAGGATCTGGCCGGTCTCCTCGGCGATCGGGATGAACTGGGCCGGACTGACCAGGCCGAGGTCGGGGTGGCGCCAGCGCACCAGCGCTTCGAACCCGGTGAGCCGCCCGTCGGGGAGCGATACGATCGGCTGATAGACCAGGAAAATGTCGCCGGCTTCCAGCGACGGGGTCAGATCGCGTTGCAGGCGGCTGCGGATCAGGATCGCCTCGCGCAGGGAGGCGTCGAACAGCACGGTGCGTCCCTTGCCATGCTCCTTGGCGCGGTAGAGCGCGATGTCGGCGTCGCGCAGCAGGCTGTCCGGATCGTCGCTGGTTCCATCGTCGACCGCCAGTCCGATGCTGAGTCCGACCCGCAACTCCATGCCACCGACACAGAGCGGGCGCTGGAAGGCGCTCTCCAACGCCTGGGCGCGGGCAATCGCCGCTTCCTGCCCGGCGGGAACCGTGATGACGAACTCGTCACCGCCCAGCCGGGCGACGAACTCCCCCGGTTCCAGCAGGCCGGCGATCCGCTCCGCCGTTGCCATGAGGACGCGGTCGCCGACCGCATGGCCCAGGCTGTCGTTGACGACCTTGAAGCCGTCGAGATCGAGAAACAGCAGCGCCAGATCGCTCCGGCCGGCGCTTTGCGCCGCCTGCCGCTCATTCAGCCAGCGAATCAGATACGCGCGGTTGGGCAGCCCGGTCAGGAAATCGTGGGTTGCCTGATGGACCAGCCGCGCTTCATAGGATTTGCGGTCGCTGACATCGGCGGCGGACCCGGCCAGCCGCGCCACCCCGCCGTCCTGACCCGCAGCGACGATCCCGTGCAGATGGAGCCAGCCGATGGCGTCCGCCCGCCCCCCGTCCTCCTGATTCTCGCCCGGAGGCAGGACGCGGAACTCCACGTCGAAGCTGTCGCCATCCTCCCCCCGTTCCCCCTGCCGGATCGCGGCGAGCACGGCATGCCGGTCGTCGGGATGGACATGGGCCAACAGGGCGGCGAGGCCGGGTTCCCCCCCATCCGCCGGCAGATGGAGCATCTGGCGCAGGCGGGGCGAGAGATAGAGGTCGCCGCTCTCCAGGTCCCAGTCCCACAGCCCGTCGTTGGTGGCGGCGGCGGCCATGGCATAGCGGCGCTCGCTCTCGCCCAGCCGGCGGCTCTTCTCCTCGATGGCGGCGAACAGGTCGCGCAGGGCGATCCGGCTGTCCTCCAGGGTGCGGCCGAGAAGGCCCAGCTCGTCGTGCCGGAAGCCGCCATGCCGGGCGCCCGATCCCTGCCGCTTGTGCCGACCCCAATCCCAACTCTGGAAAGGGCGATCGAGGTCACGGCGGGCCAGCCGGCGGGCGTCCTCCACCAGCCGGCCGAGCGGGCCGACGATGCGGCTGCGGGTGAACCACACGGCCGCGCCGGCCAGCCCCAGCACCAGAACGGCGATGCCCCCGCCGCCGACCGCCATGAGCCGTTGCAGGGCCTCGATGTCGTTCAGGGTGGCGGCGGTCAGCCGGGCGCGTTGCGCGCTGAGATAGCTGTTCAGCGCCGCCAGCCCCTTCACCGCATCGCGGCGGCAGGCGTCGAACGCCTCGGCGGGGATGGCCGCCGCCGGATCCTCCATCTGCACCTGGATGGCGTCGAGAAAGGCGGCAATGGCGGCTATGGCCCGTGCCTCGTCCTCACTGGGGGTGACCATGTCGCGGTAGATCGCCAGATTGGCCCGTGCCAAGGCCAAAGACCGGTCGAGCGCCGCATGATCGCCGGCGCCGGACTGCGTGCCCACGCGGAAATGGTCGATGACGCCGCCGAGGCCGAGATGCCCGCGCACCTCCGACAGCGCGTCGGACTTGGTGGCGGCCTGCAGATCGTAATCGCGCCAGCCGTCGGCCACCGCATCCATGCCGCGCATCAGTTGCAGCCCGACCGCCAGCATCACGGCCAGACAGACGACCAGAGCCGCCGCCAACAGCAATGCCGAGCGCGTGATGGTCAGGGTCCGGCGGCTTGCTCCGGGGCCCGCTCCGGGGATGGCCTGCGGGCCGATCTCACCGGGCATGGCTCCGGAGTCTTCACTGACGATGTCGGTCACGCCGGCCTTCCCTCTTCCCCGCAGCCTGTGGAACTCACGCGCGCAGCGTCTGGGAGAAGCTGTGTGCCGCACCCTCCAGCCGCTTGGTCTCGCTGCCGAGCGATTGTGCGGACGAGAACATGCTTTCTGCAACCGTTCCGGCCTGTTCGGCGGCCTGCGCCACCTCGGAAATCGCAGCGCTGACCGCGCCGGCCGCCCCGGCGGTCTCCTGGATGTTGCGGGCGATCTCGCGCGTCGCCTCGTCCTGCTGGGTGACGGCGTCGGCGATTTCCTGCGCCATGCGGCAGACCTGCTCCAGGCTTCCGCCAATGCCCTGGATGGCGCCGACCGCCCCGTCGGTGGCGCTGCGGATCGTCGCGATCTGCTGGGTGATGTCCTCCGTCGCCCGGGCGGTCTGGTTGGCGAGGTTCTTCACCTCCTGGGCCACCACGGCGAAACCCTTGCCGGCTTCACCGGCGCGGGCGGCCTCGATGGTGGCGTTGAGCGCCAGCAGGTTGGTCTGGCTGGCGATGGCGTTGATCAGCCCGACCACCTCGCCGATCCGCTGCACCGCTTCCGCCAGGCTGGCGACGGTGGCGGACGAACGGTCTGCCTGTTCGACCGCCGCCGTGGCCATGGCCACCGAGCCGCGCACCCGCTGGCCGATTCCGGCGATGGAGGCAGACAGCTCCTCGGTGGCGGCAGCGACCGCCTGGACGGTTCCGGCGGTGCGGGCGGCGGCGGCCGAGACCTCCTGCGTGCTGCCGATCGTCCGGCTGGAGGAGGATGCCAGATCCTGCCCGGTGCGGTGAAGCGTACCGGCCCGTCCGGCCAGCGCGGCAGCCAGCGTGCCGATCTCCGCTTCGAAGGAGCGGAGATTGCGTTCCAGCGTCTCCTGGCGTTGGCGCGCCCGTTCCGCTTCTGCGCGTTCGCGTTCCCCCGCGGCGCGCAGCCGGACCAGCCCGTCGCGGAACACGCCGACGGTGCCGGCCATGGCGCCGATTTCGTCGCGGCGGCCGGCCAACGGAACGGCGCTGTCCAGATCGCCTCCGGCCAGACGCTGCATATAGGCGGCGAGCCGGGCCAGCGGATGGACGATGCGGTGATGGGTGAACCACAGGAACAACCCGGCGATGGCGACCAGCAGCACCAGTGCGACGCTGCCGCCGGTCAGCACCGTGCCGTTCAGGGTGGCGATGCCCTGTCGGTTGGCTTCGCCGAGAGCGGCACGCGCCCGCGTCAGCTCGCCGTTCAGCGTCCGCATGGCCGCCACTGCCGGCGCGGTGTCGAGTGCGGCGTTGCGGGCCAGCCGGTCGAGCGGAGTGCGCGCCGCCACCGCGGCTTCCGCCTCGGTCAGCATGCTTTCCATCTGCGCCAGCGCCGCGGCGATGGTGTCGACCGCCGTGCCCTCGGCCGCACTCAGCTCGCCGGCATAGCGGTAGACCTCCAGATTGGCGGTGGCGGACTTCAGACTCTGCCGCATGTCGGCGGCGCGGGCCGGATCGCCGGTCAGCAAATAGTCGCCGAACCGATGGATCACCCCGCCGAACCCCAGCGCCCCGCGCAGGTCGGACAACGCGTCGGCCTTGGCCGCAGCCCCCAGGTCGTAGGCGTTCCAGCGCTCGTCCACCTGCCGGATGCCCTGCACGGTGACGATGCTGACCGCCAGCACCAGCAGCAGCACGGCGACCAGCCCGGACGACAGCAGCCATCCGAGCCGGGCGATCTGACGGTGTGCGGCGAAACGATGCTCGGGGGCCGACGGAGCGGGTGAGGCGGTGGGGTGTGCGGCGGTCATTGGCGGTCTCCCATCCGGCGGCGGCTCAAACGAAGGAGCAGATGGTCGACCGACAACCGTCCGCCGCCGCGAACGATCAGACCGGTGAGCAGCAGCATCCAGAAGTAATGCTGTGGATTGCTGAAGGCCGGGTTCGCGGCGCCGAGCACGAACTGGATCACCAGCGCCATCGCCAGCAGCGGCACCGCCGCCAGCCGCGTCGCCAGACCCAGCACCAGCAGGACCGGCATGGTCAGTTCGGTGGCGGTGGCCAGCAGGGCGGCGACCTCCGGCGGCAGCAGCGGCACCCGGTATTCCTCCTGGAACAGGAAGAGGGTCGCCGACCAGTCGCCGATCTTCTGCAGGCCGGATCGGAAGAAGATCGGCGCCATCGTCAGCCGGACGGCAAGGTCGAACAGAGGCGCCGCATAGTGGTCGAGCCATCCCGCGGCGCGGTCGCGGATGTCCGACAGGTGGGTGAGCCGGGCCGGGTGCGCCCGAAGTTGCGCCAAGGGGCTTGGGTTCGATGACATCATGGGTCGATCCCTTCGCGTCCGCTGAAGGAGGGGAGCCGGTCCAGCGCGAAGCCAGCCAGCAGCCGGTTCTGCAACAGCAGCGCCAGCAGGGATTGGAGATCGGCGCCGGCGGCGGCCTCGTCCCCGGCGGCCTCGTCCAGGGTGGCGCCGGCCAGCAGCCCGGCGGCGAGTTCGCCGTCTGCCGATGTCAGCCGGGTGCAGCGCACCTCGCCACTGGCGGCGCCGTCGCTTCCATCACCCGGACTGCGGCCGATCAGGACGGCCTCCGGCCGCGGCGCCGGTGCCGCGTCGCTGTCCTTCCACAGCGCATGGATGTTCCAACCCGACCGCACCAGCCGCAGCGACGGGTGCGGAGCCAGGCGCAGGGATCCCGCCTGCTCCGGCGGGATGGCGGCGAGCCGGG
Source organism: Alphaproteobacteria bacterium (assembly GCA_046570145.1). Lineage (GTDB taxonomy): Bacteria > Pseudomonadota > Alphaproteobacteria > Azospirillales > Azospirillaceae > Azospirillum. Next base: position 43,291 of record JBKHVJ010000193.1, on the reverse strand, counting down.
CGAGGTCGAGCGGTTCGGCGTCGGCAGCGAACAGCGCCTCGTGCATCGCCCAGTCGAGCCGGGCGAGGTCGGGCGCCCACGGTGGAACACTGTCGGGTGATTCGAGGCCGGCCAGCCAGTCGGCGAAGCCGGCGCCATAGCTCCACAGCATCGGCAGGCGGGGCGGGGCCTCCGTTGCGAAGCGGCAGGCGAGCGTGGTGAAGCACTGCCCGCCCAGTTGCTCGTCCATGACCCGGCGCAGCGTGGGATGGGCATGGCCGAGAACGGCGGCCAGAGACCCCATCACCGTGTTGCGGTAGACCGCCAGCCGTCCAGCCGGCAAATCCGGGCGCAAGGCCCCGGCGACCGCCGGATCGCCGCGCAGCAGGAAGGCAGCGAAGTCGCATTGAAGCTTCGCAAGTTTTGCGTCAGCCGACACAATGGACCTCCGGCATGGCGACGTGTCGCATCCGAGCATCGAGCAGCCGCTGCGCTCTCCCCGCCTCGGCCAGGAGGAGGTCGAGCGGCGGCAGGTCGTTGTCCCATTCGATCAGCACCGGCCTCGGGCCGACGCGGTCCAGCACATCGGCATAGAGAGCCATCACGGCGTCGCCTACCACGCTGCCATGGTCGTCGATCAGCAGTTCCTCGCCGCCGACCGTCATGCGGGCGTGTCCGGCGAGATGCAATTCGCCGACGGCGTCCACCGGGATGGCATCGAGCCACGCCGTCCGGTCGAAGCCGAGATTGACCGAGGAGACGTAGAGGTTGTTGACGTCCAGCAGCAGGCCGCAGCCGGTGCGGGCCACCAACTCCGCCAGGAACTCCGCTTCGGGAATGGCGCTTTCGGCGAAGGCGATGCAGGCGGCCGGGTTCTCGACCAGGATGCGCCGGCCGAAGGCGTCCTGGGCATGGTCGATGTTGCGGCGAACCCGGTCGAGACCATCCTCGGTGTAGGGCAAGGGCAGCAGATCGTTGAGGTAGGTGGCGTCGGTGACGCTCCACGACAGGTGTTCGGAGATCAGCCCCGGCTCCAGCCGGTCGTAGAGCGCGCGCAACCGCATCAGATGGTCGGGGTCGAGCCCCCCGGCGCTCCCCAGCGATAGGCCGACGCCGTGGCAGCTGACCGGCAGATCGCCGCGGACCCGCAGGATGCCGGCCAGACGCGGACCGCCCGGAACCAGATAGTTTTCCGGATGGATCTCGACCCAGGGGATCGGGCAGCCGGCCGCGACGAACGCCTCCCGATGCGGCTCGCGCAGGCCGATGCCCACGGCGGTCGGCACCGCCCGGGCAGAGGCCGAGGACTTCGTCGCGGCCATCGCCTCAGCCCTTCTTCTTCGGGTTCGCGCCTTCGAACGGCTTCAGCGATCCCATTTCCGTATCACAGGTGCCGGCCTTCACCAACTTCCAGTCGCCGCCGTCATAGGTCAGGTTCGTGTTGCCGGCGCAGGAATGCAGGCCCTTGGCATGGGCACAGCCATTCTCGCCCGGCTTGGAGATGCCATAGCACTTCTCCATGTTGGACTGCGCGGCGGCCGGGCCGGCCATCAGGGTCAGGGCGCCGGCCAGCGCGCCGGCGACGGGGAGCAGGGCCAAGGTCTTGGCGACGGTCTTGGTGGCGGTCATGGTCTTGTTCCTCTGTTGCGGGATGGCCGGCTTCGGTCAGGATGCCGGTACGCGGTCGTGCAGCAGCTCGATGAGAGCCTGCGGCTCCGGGCGTTGGGTGAAGTCGGCGTCGACGACGGCAAAGCGCACGACGCCGCTTGGCGACAGCAGGTAGGTCGCCGGGATCGGCAGATGCCAGGGCTCTCCGGGCGGGCGGCCCTGGCGGGCGTTGATGTCGAGGCCGCGGTCGCGGTAGAGATCGCGCAGCTCGTCCGGCACGCGGTAGACGAGGCCGTAGCTTCGCGCCACCATCGCTCCCCCGTCGGACAGGATGTCGAAATCCAGCGCGTTGCGTTCGGCCAGGGTCAGGCTGTGGTCGGGCAGTTCCGGCGACACCGCGACCAGCCGGGCGCCCCCGGCGGTCAGTTGCGGCAGCGCCAGCTGCATGGCCCTGAGCTGGGCGCAACAATAGGGACACCATTCGCCACGGTAGAACAGCAGCACGACCGGGCCGCGTTCGAGCGTCTCGTAAAGCGACACCGTTCGGCCGAGCTGGTTCGGCAGGGCGAAGTCCGGGGCCTGAAGTCCCGGGCGCAACGCTCCGAACTCGACCCCGCGCGCCTTCAGATCGGCGATCACCCGGTCGATCGTCGCCATCACCTCCGGCGGCAGGGCCTTGCCGGCCTGTGCCCTGATGCTGCGGAGTTGGCGTTGAAGTCGCATCGGGCGTTTCCCTGTCGGCGTGTCCGTGTTTCCGATCCTGTCAAAAGCCGGATTTGCGAAACATAGGGGGACACGCACAATATCTTTGCGCAGAATGCACGAATGCGCCCGACCCTGCCGGGCGGAAACCGGGGGGAAGACATGGACCGGCTCGACGATCTGACGGTGCTGGTGGAGGTGGTGGACAGCGGCAGCCTGTCGGCAGCGGCGGAGCGGCTCGGCCTGTCCGCTTCGGCGATCAGCCGGCGCATCGCCCAGATGGAGAACCGGCTGAACACCCGGCTGCTGGCGCGCACGACGCGGCGGATCGCGCTGACCGATGCCGGCGCGACCTTCTGCTTGCGGGCCCGCGCCATTCTGGCCGCGCTGGACGAAGCGGAACAGTCGCTCACCGAGATGGGCGAGGAGCCGCGCGGCACGTTGCGCATCACCATGCCGGTGATGTTCGGTCAGATGCAGGTGGCACCGCTGCTGCCTTCCTATCAGCGCCGTTACCCCGGCGTTTCGCTGGAGGCGAGCCTGAACGACCGCGTGCAGCGGCTGATCGACGAGGGGTTCGATCTGGCGATCCGCACCGGGCGGTTGGCGGATTCCAGCCTGATCGCACGCCGGCTGCGGCCGCTGCGCCTCCATGTGGTGGCAAGCCCCGAATATCTGGAGCGGCGCGGTGTGCCACAGTTACCGGCCGATCTCGCCCGCCATGACTGCCTGACGCGGCTGTCGGGCTCCGGCCGGCCGGAGTGGGAGTTCATGGTCGGCGACCGGCGGGAGATCCTGCGCCCGGCCGGCAGCTTCCAGGCCGATAGCCTGTGGCTGCTGCGCCATGCCGCGGTGGGCGGGCTGGGGCTGGCCCGGCTGGCCGACTTCATCGTCGAGGACGACATCCGCGCCGGGCGCCTCGTCCCGGTCATGTCCGCATGGGAGGTGACGGATGAGGCCATCCATGTCGTCTATCCGGCAACCCGCCATGTCTCGCCGAAGGTGCGCAGCTTCATCGAGCACCTGCTCGCCGGTTTGAGCAAACCGGAATCACTCGACCCGACCGGCAGCCCCAGAGCATAGGACTGAACCGGACCGGGTTGTCCGGGGGCCGTTTGGCTTGGGACACACCGCCATGGCGACGCCCTCGGTATTGGGCATGGCAGCGGGCTTCGGGCTCGGCGGGCATGGTATCGCCGATTGGCTCGATGGGCAGAGGACGTCCGTTTTGGACGGAGCCATTCACGCATCGGCTTCGATCTTCCCGTCGCGCAGCGACACCGCATGGTCGAAACGGCCGAAGATCGTCTCGTCATGCGTGACCACCAGGACCGCGGCCTGCTGCTCAAGGGCGAGCCGGCGGAGCAGATCCATCACCATGCCGGCCCGTCCGGAATCGAGCGCCGCCGTCGGCTCGTCGGCCAGGATGATGCGCGGGCGGTTGGCGAGCGCGCGGGCGATGGCCACCCGCTGCGCCTCTCCGCCGGACAGGCGGGACGGCAGCGACGCACGACGGTGCCCGACCTCCAGATAGTCCAGCAGGGCACGTGCCCGCCGCCGAGCCTCCGCGCCGGAAACACCCGCCAGATCGAGGGCGACGGCGACATTCTCCTCGGCGGTGAGGAACGGCAGAAGATTGTGGAACTGGAAGATGAAGCCGATCTTCTCCAGGCGAAGCCGGCGCAGGTCGGATTTCAGCCAGCGGCCGTCGAAAACCGTCTGGCCATCCAGGTCCATGCGGCCGCGCGTCGGCTCGACGATGCAGCCGATCAGGTTCAAAAGCGTCGTCTTGCCGGAACCGCTGGGACCGAGCAGCCCGACCACCTGCCCCGGATAGACCAGCAGATCCGTGTCCTTCAGCGCGTGCACGGCGGCCTCGCCGCTGCCGTAGGTCTTGGCGATTCCCCGAAGCTCGACGAGCGGCGGCGCCATCGCCTCATCCTCCGAGCGCGGTCGCAGGATCGACCTTGAGCGCAAGACGGACGCCGAGCCCGCTCGCCACCACACAAAGGACCAGCACCGCCGCTCCAAGCATCAACGCATCGTCCGGCAGCAGCAGCAGGCGGCGCGGGAAATGGTCCTTGGCGAGCAGGATGAGCAGCGTGCCGGCCCCCCACCCGATCGCTCCCATGGCAAGCGCCTGTTGCACGATCAGGGCGACGATGGTGCGGTCGGGCGCGCCGATCAGCTTCAGCGTGGCGATGGCCTTCACCTTGTCCATGGTCATCGTATACAGGATCAGCGCGATCACCACCGCCGACACCGCCATCAGCAGCGCCGTGAACAGGCCGATCTGCCGGCGCGCCTTTTCGACCACCGACTTCAGCAGCAGCCCTTCCTGCTCCCCCTGTGTGAGCGCCGCGATGTGCTTCCAACGCGCCGCCTCCGCCGCCACGCGGGCCTCGGGCACGCCGGGCAGCATGCGCGCCACCACCGCGTTCACCGTGTCGAGGCCGGCCGGCAGGCCACCGCGCACCAACTCGCGGCGGGCGGCCGGCGGATCCAGTTCGAACTGCAGGCGCTGGCTGTCCCGCAATGTCAGGTGGACGACCGGATCGCCGCCGGACGCGACGATGCCGTCGGTCAGCCCGACCACCTCGTAGATGTCCCGTCCCAGCCGCACGCGCTCACCTATTTCCAGCCCGGCGCGACGGTCGGCGAGCATCTCGTAATGGCTGCGGGTGATCGGCCGGCCGGCGGCGAGGCGCCCCGGCTCGCCGGGCCGGCCCGGTTCGTAGCCCACGACGTAAAGGCGCAACGTCCGCCCGCGGTGCACCGTCTCCACCGACTGGAAGGTCAGCGAGCCGGCCGCGGCCACCCCGGCCAGTCGCGCCACCGCGTCACGGAAGTCGCCGGGGATGCGCGAGGCCTCCGCGAAGGGTCCGCGGGTGCCGGACTCGACGATCCACAGATCGGCACCGGGCGATCGCACCAGCGTCAGCGCCTCGTCCACCAGCCCGCGGTAGATGCCGATCATCGAAAGCACGACACCCAGCAACAGGCTCAGCCCCAGGCAGGTCAGCAGGAAACGGCCGAGATTGTGGCGGACATCGCGCAGCGCGAGGTTCATGGCGTCGTCTCCAGCGGTTCGGCGCGCCGGCCCTCGCGCAAACCGGATACCGCGGCGACGACCGGTCGCGCGCCGTCGGGCAAGCCGCCGGTCACCTCCAGCCGGCCATCCAGCGTGTTGCGGCCGAAGCTCAGCGTGCGGCGGGCGAGCCGGCCGTCCTCGACGGTCCACACCATGCCGTTGCGCCCGTCGAAACGGTCGACCGCCGCCTGCGGCACCAGAACGGCACGTGGCAGGGAACCGACGGCAATGGTCGCCTCCAACTGTTCGGCGAGGTGGACCCGGGACGGGCAGACCTCGCATTTCAAGTAGACCTTCCGTTCCTCGGTGACGCGGTCGCTCTCCAGGTCGATGCGCACCACGCGCGCCGCGAAGGTCCGGCCGGGCAGCGAGCGCAGCCGGACCGCCGCCTCCTGCCCTTCCGTCAGGCCGCCGGCCGAGGCCTCGTCGATGTGGACCAACGCCCACACGCTGTCCGGAGCGATCAGGGTGAACAACGGCTCGCCGGGATTGACGGCGGCACCCAGCTCCTTGTGGCGGGCGATCACCAGCGCCTCGAACGGCGCGGTCAGGGTGTAGCTGTCGAGCCGCGCGGTTTCGTAACGCAGCCGCGCTTCGGCGTCGGCCACCGTGGCATCGGCGAGCGCGAGGTCGGATCGTGCCAGCGCCAGCTCCGCTTCGGCGACGCGCAGGTCGGCGGCACTGTCCTGCGCCACCTCGACCGACACGCTGCCTTTGGACAGCAGCTCCTGCCGTCGTCCGGCGGCCTGCCGGCGCTTTTCGAGCAGCGAGTTCGCCTTGAGGATGGCGGCGTCCGCCTTGGCGCGCGCCGCGCGGGCCTGCCCCAGCGCGGCCTCGGCCTCGGCGACGCGGGCGTCCTGCTGGCGGGTGTCGAGCCGGGCGAGGACCGCGCCCTGCGGCACGCGGTCCTCGTGGTCGGCGAACAGCGCCGTCACCGTACCGGCGACCTCCAGCCCGACCGCCGAGCGCACGCGTGCCTCCACCGTCCCGATTCCGTAGACCTCGATGGCGACATCATGCTCGACCGCTGCGACTGCGACGGCGACCGGACGGAGCCAGACCGCCCACCCTGCGGCGGCAAGGGCAGCGGCGGTCAGCACCAGCACAAGACCCAAGCGCCACCGACGCATGACCGGATTCCTCTTGGCCATTCCCCCACCGCCGGCATCGTACCCCCCGGTCCCGGCCGTGTCGGTGAGACAGTCACCGACGCAGTTGGGGCGAAACGCCGCACGTCGTGGACGGATACGGTACGGCGGTGAATCGCAGGCGTCGGGATACGAGCATCGAGACAGCGGCATCGCCGCCATTACGCCGCAACTACGCGCTCGAGCCTGGCGGGAATGCCCTGGCGGACGGCGGTGCCGGCGACCGGGTTCTCCGGGTGCAGGTGGCGCAGCCGCGTCGCACCGATCATGTCGGCGCTGACCAGCACCGATTTGGAACTGACCAGCTGGAAGGGCCAGTCCTCCGGCGGGTGGACACGGCTCACCGGGGTGCCATCGGCGAAGACCGGCGGCATCCAGGCGGCCGTTCCCGGCCAGCGCCTGCCGGCGATGCTGCTCTTCGACGTGCCGACCGCCTCGTTGTAGACCGACAGCCCACCCTTGAAGCGATGGGTCGCCTTGCCACCCTCGAACCCTTCGGCCTGGTTCTGGCAGTCGCCGTCTTGGTCGGCACGCCGGTTCAGGGCGACGCGCTTCATCGGGGTGGTGACGCGGAATGGCGAGGTCGGCATCTCAAGCGCCGCATACACTCTTCCGCAGCCGCTTTCAACCGGCCCGGCACCACATGTTGGCTGTCCCGGTGCCGGTTCGGTCCATCATCCTTGTGGATTCTCAACGACAAACGCCGCGCGGATCGCACGGCCTCGACAAAGGCCATCCAACCTGTGGGTCCTGAGATGAAATTCGCCGCCGCAAGCCAGAGTCACCGCACCGTCACCGTCAGGACACTCGGGAACTCATCACGTCTTCCTAATGTTTGCGGGGCAGAACGGCGGCGTTCCTGGATGGGGCGCCGCTCACCGGAACCGACACAGGAGGGAACCATGCTGCCCGCAACCGCTTCGCGCGTGGAGAACGCCACCTCAGCGGAACAGAACCGCCGTCTGGCCGCCGAGATCACGGAGAGTATCCGCCATCATGCGGAGCATCCGGAGAAGATCGACCGCCGTCTCGACGAACTCGACCGCGAGTGGGACATCGAACGCACGCTCGAGGCGAATGCAGCGACGCTGGCACTGGCCGGTACCTTGCTGGGGGCCTTCGTGGATCGCCGCTTCCTGGTCCTGCCCACGGCGGTGACCGGCTTCCTGCTCCAGCACGCGCTCCAGGGCTGGTGCCCGCCGGTGCCGGTGTTCCGCCGCCTGGGCATCCGCACCACCGCTGAGATCGACCGCGAGCGGTACGCGCTCAAGTCCCTGCGCGGCGATTTCCGGCGGCTCGACCCGACCTCCCCGAACACGACCCCGCGCGAGCGCGCCGAGGCGGCGTTGGAAGCCATCATGACGTGATCCGACACGGCGTGCCTACCGCCGGCCACCGGTCCGGACTCCGCCCCGTGGTGCGGGGATGTGGAATTGGCCCCCTGCGACAGGATGCCCCACCGTCGTCACATTGACGCAAGGGGGCAGCCGGGCGCGATAATGCGCTTATAAGCATAAGCGGGGGGAAGCATGGGCACGGACGCGGTGACCTCCCTGATGTCCGTCCTCTCCGACCCGACCCGGCTCGGCGCCTTGCGCCTGTTGTGGGATGGGCAGGAACACTGCGTCTGCGAACTGATGGACCGCCTTGCGGCCACACAGTCCCGGATGTCCCGCCACATGGCCGCCCTCAAGAGCGCCGGGCTCGTGGTCGATCGTCGCGACGCCCAATGGGTCCGATACCGCCGCAACCCGGCGCTCAGTCCGCGGATCGTCGCCATCATCGACGCCGTGATCGCCGCGATGGCCGCGGAACGAAAGGAAGCGGCATGAGCACCGAGATCTCCCTGGTCCCGCAAGCGGGATCGCCACCGCCGAACCTGTGGCTCTGGAGCGCCGGCACGGCCGCCTGACGTTGCGCCTGATCGCCGTGTTCATCGGCGGGCGTCGGGCTCGGCATCCTCGCCGTAGGCCTCCTGTTCAACGCCCTGTCCGCCTGAGAGCCTGTACACCTGAGAGAAGGAGGGGAACCATGAAGGACGTGAAGGTTCTCGGCCCCGGCTGCAAACGTTGCCGGACGACCGAAGACACGGTGCGGGTCGAAGCCGGACGGCTGCGCGTGCCCGTCCGTGTGGAGAAGGTGACCGACTATGCGGCGATCGCCGGGTACGGCATCGCCGCGACGCCGAACATCGTCATCGACGGGAAGGTGGCCCACGCGGGCGGCCCGCGAAAAGCGGAGGATGTCGCGAAATGGCTCAGCACTTAGCCGGCTTCGCCCTGGGAGCGAGGCTTCTTGTCTCGATGGTTCCCTTGCTCCTCCCGGCGTCGCCGGGCGAGGCGACGGACCTGCACCGTTTCTGGGAACAGACATGCGGGGACTGCCATGCCCACGCCGGCCCCTTCGCCAAACGGTTTCTCACGGTGAAGGATGGCAGGCTCCAGGGTGGCCATCACAAGGACGACCTGCTCGTTTTCCTGGGAAACCACCATCTGCCGCCGAATCTCGTTCGGCCGATGTACGAGATGCTGCTCGCCCAGGCCGGCACGGCGTCCCGCTTCAAGGAACGGTGCGGCCGCTGCCACGAGTCCGCCGCCGATCTGGCGCGGGAGTCGCTTGTGGTCCGTGACGGTGTGCTGCAGGGGCGGGAAAGCGGTCTTGCGGTCGCCGATTTCCTGCCCCGTCACGCCAAACTCGGTCTGACGCCGCAAGACGTGGCCTTCTTCACCGACCTGCTGACGCGGGTGGAACGGGAGGTTCATGGGTCCGACTGAAAGGCGTCCGGAACCGGGACGCCGCCAAGCCGGTGCAAGACGGGGTTCGGGCCTATGCTCGGGGTGGAGACGCATGAGCCGTGATGGCGAAGACATCGGCGTCGACCCCGGTACCGTTGGGATGCAGCCGGTCATGTCCAGGGTTGTCATAGACGACGATCAGCCTCCGCTCCGAGTTGCCGGTGCTGCCCGGCAGCCATGCGATTCCTTCGGCATGGTCGAAGCCGGTGCCGAAGGGCACGTCCAGCACGCGGGTCAGGCGGTCGCGCGGAATCACCGTGGGAGCATCCGCGTCCAGGCAGCCGGACCAGCGCCAGACATGGGCCGGCCCGTCCAGATCCATGGTCGGTCCGGCGAGGATGAGCAGATCGTCGCCGTCGAAGGTCAGTTCGCGGATTCCCAGCCCGTCCAGATCGATGAAGCGCTTGCGATAGGCCGGGGCCGTGCCGTCCGGTGTCCGGAGCTTCAGCCGGCCGGCGCCGCTGCCGGCGATGCGCAGGTCCAGGATGCAGGCCCAGCCGCGCAACACCGGTCCACGCAGGCCCAGGAACACCCGGTCTCCGCGCACCGCGATGCCTTCGATGTCCAGCCCGTTCTCCTTCGCCGGTATGTGAACGAAGCGCCCGATATGCTCGTCGTCCTTCAGCGCCTTCGCCAAGGCGTTGCGCTTGCGCCCCATCTTCACGCAGGCAGCATGGCGGCCCTCCTGCTGGCGCACCGGATCGAACACGCCATTGCCGATGGCGGCGAGCGGTATGCGGCCGAGCAGGTAGCGATTCGCCTCGCGCTTCACTTCGGTTAGCCGCTTCAGGCAGTCGTCGCCGCTGTGCTCCCGCGGTTTGGGTTTGCGGCGGGCGAGGCTGTGCGAACCGACCACCCACAGCCAGCCGTCATCGAACGCCAGCCCTTCGATATCCGCTTCACCCTCGGAACCGGCGGGCAGATCGAAGAAGTCGGCCAGGGCGAAGGATCGGTGGTCGGTGTAGTGCCCATCGGGGCCGGCGATCAGCCGTTCGATCCGCGCGCCCTCGTCGGAGCCGACGAACAGGCAGCGCCCGACGGTCTCCGCGACCGAGATATTGTTGCGGACAGGCTTGTCCAGCGCGGGATCGACCGCGTCGTGCGGATGGAAGGCGAGACGCAGGCGGGCGTTTGGCGTGGCAGCTGTATGGATCATGGTGGCACAACGCGCAGCGCGCCGGAATGGATCGGCAGGGAACGACCGGCATCGAAAAAACGGCTCTTCCAAGTTCTATGTGGATACCCCCACCCTCCCGGGAAATGGTGCCTCCGGCAAGCCCGGTACGGTTCAGTCCTGCGGAACCGTGTGGGCCGGGCGGTGGCCGAGGACCGCCTTCGCATTGTCCGGGAGGGTGTCTCCGGTGACGGCGAAACGGAAATCCAGGCTGACCCGCGTCGTACCGGCGTCGTTGGCGACGGTGCCATGCTCCAGCAGACCGCCGTCGAACACCAGCGCCTCGCCATAGGCCACGTCGATGGGCCGGAAGTCGCGCAGGCCGTAATCGGTTTCCGACCACAGGGTCCCCCCTTCACGGCAGTCGGTGAAGGGGAGCCACACGGTGATCTGGTCGTATCGCCCGGTCACATCGGCGTCGCGGTGCCAGGCGCTGACCGAACCGGTGTCCGGAAGATGGACCCGCATTTTCGGACGGTTGGAGTAGGAGATGCGCCCGCCGAAGACGGGGGCGATCGCCTGGCGGACGAACCGGTGGTAGAGCTGGAACAGCGGCGCGGCGTCGGGGAGATTCTGCATCAGCGCGCGCAGGGCCAGATTGTCCGCGTAGGCCGGCGCGGCGTCCTGCCCCTGGCGCTCGCGATGGCGGTGCCAAGCCTCGTGGAGCCGCTCCAGGGAGCGGACCTTGAAGACCGTCGCGGCCGTCACCTTGGCGAACGGAAAGCGGCTGGTGTCGTATCGCAGAAGCGATGCCGTCCGCACCGCCGCCACCGGGATCAGCGGAGTCCGCGCCTGGATGCCGTCCACCATCATGTCCTCCGTCCTTCCAGACCGGTTCGCCCGGATCAGGGGAGCAGGCGTGCGAGGGCGCTGTTCACCACCGTCGCCGCAAGACTCGCCTTCTCCCACTTGTGCCAGAGCAGGAACTCGCCGTCGGGCCGTCCCGCCAGATCGACCAACTGTCGCCAGGCCGCGGTTTGCAGCCCGAATTCCGGTTCCGGCCGGGTCGGCAGGATCGGCGCCGTTGCGCGGCCGATGCACCGGACCGTGCCGGACGGCGTGTCCACCGTCCCGAACAGCGCCGGGCAGAGGGTGATCGGGTCCAGCAGGAGTGTCACCCGTCCGGCGGAGCAGTGCGCCGGCCCGCCCGACCAGGAAACGGTCGAACCGTCGAGATCGATCGTGCCCGCCGCCTGTCCGTCCAGCAGCAGGCCGCCCGCCGCATAGGAGAGCGAGCGCAACCCGCCGTCGGCGGCGCGCACGGCGTAACTGCCGGTCAGGGCGCCGAGCCCCGGTTCCGGCATCCAGGCGCCGGCCGGCGCATCGGCGGAGCCGCCCAGGACGAAGCTGAGATCGCCGACGCTGAGCGTGCGCCCGCCGACCGCGATGGTTCCATCCAGGGGCCGCCCGTCCAGCGTGACGCGCAGATGGCGCCCGCGCTCCGGCGTTTCCGCCAGCCCGACCTCCAGGCATTGCGGTCCCTCGCCGCCCTTGCGGGTGTAGCGCCCGACCAGCGAGGACGGGTGTCGGTGTCCGGGCCGTCCTTCGACCGCAACGAGCCCGTGTTCGGCCGGAACCGGCTCCCCCGCGGGCCAGATGGAACCGATCAGGCGGCGCGCACCCCGCACGTCGACGTCCACCCGCAGGAATCCGTTGTCGGCACGGCCGGCTCCGGCCTTCCATTCCAGGATGCCCCTCCGGAAGGAGAAGCGGCGGACCGGCTGTCCATCGACGAACAGCCGCGCCCGGTCGCCGTCCCCGGTCAGCACGATCAGGCGCCCGTCCTCTCCGGTCCCGCCCCGCGCCTCGTAGACGCCTGACCAGGGGAACAGGCGGTCGCGCAGCACTCCGTTGACGTCGGTGCGCATGCGGTCCCAATCCAGGGACAGCCCCTGACCGGCCGACCAGTCGGCCAGGGCGCCGGTAGCGGTTTCGGGGCGCATGCCACGCAGGACCGCAAGCAGGCTCCGCATCACCGGTTTGCGGTCGAACAGCTGGAACAGGAAATCGCGGTTGGCGGCGTGGGCGACGCCGGTGCCCTTGGCCGCAATCTGGATCGCGCCGTGATCGCGGGTCGCCAGCAGGGAGCGCTCGCGGTCGGTCAGACCGGGGAAGGAGCCGGGCGCGACGGCGGCGCGCGGGTCGCGTTCATAGCGTTCCTGCAGGGCCGGATCGCTGCGCAGGGCGATGAGGAAGCGGCTGGCGCCGGTGTCCTCCTGCCACTGATAGTCGCGGGAGACCTTGAAGCGGCGGAAGGCGCGGAACGCCTTGCGCTCGCGCGGGCCGTACAGCCCGATTTCGCGCAGCGGCCCGTCGGAAGTCCGGATCTCCTGCCCGGGCTGGATCAGGCCTAGCCGGATCAGCATGTCGAGATCGGCCGCCGCGGCGTTCTTGGGCGGCACGTAGAAGGTCGATACGCCGGTGATCCGGGTCTGGATTTGCGGATCGTGCAGCGCGCTCAGCGGATAGGTCTCGATGGTCGGCGGGATGGTCGGGTAACGCGAGGCGATGTAATGCGTCACCGGATAGTCGTCACCATAGTATTTCTGGAGATATTCGATGAAAACCGAGAAGTTGTTGTTGATGTAGCCGCGGCGGCGGAACCCCATTTCGCCGATCAGGCCGACCTGCCACAGCACGACGTGCAGGCTGGTGTCGGGTACACGTCCCCGGATCAGCATGTCGGTCGCCTCATGGGTCTGCATGCCGGGATGGCAGGGATCCACCCCCAGGTCGGCGCACAGGCAGTCCAGCGCGCAGACGCCCGGCCGCATCACCGCCTTATGCCCTTCGCGGCGGGCGATCATGATGCAGCGGTGGGTGGACAGCACGAAGATGCCGGGATGGCCGTAATAGACCGCCACCACCTTCTTGCCCTGGCGGACGAAATGCAGCATCGCCTCCGACATCTGCATATAGGTGGTGTAGCGCACCTTGGTGTCGTCGTAGAGCACGTAGAGGTCGTAGGCATCCGGCCGGATCGACTTCAGCCAGACCACCGTGGCCGGATCGGCGACGCAGAAGAAGACCGCGTCCGCACCGCGGATCAGCTCTTCGTCGCCGATGGTGAAGCCCATCGTTTCGATGCCGGAGCCGATGATGGTCAGCTCGCCCGGTTGCGCCGCCGGGAGTGCCGGCGCGTCCTGCGAAACGCTGTCCGCCGATGCAGCGATGGCTTGGGCCAGGTCCTCCCAGGCGCGGGCATGCTGCTCCCGGGTGGGGAATTGTGTGGTGTCGGTCACGATGGGGTATGCCCTAGTTGCAGTCCGGCGGATGCGGAGCGATGTGGGAAATACCGGGAGCCGCGGGTCAGGCGCTCGTCCCGGAAATCTGCTTCAGGTATTCCAGGGCGACGTTGCAGGCGACCTTCACCGGCAGGGGCTTGCCGTCGTAGGTGTAGGTGGCCAGTGCCTGATACGCCTGGTACTGGGTCGCGGCGCTGCCGTACTGGGCCAACTGGTCGACAAGGGCGACCTCGGTGGCCTGCGGCCAGGTCCAGCCGGCCTGCGCGGAATCGGCGGCGGGATCCTTGGTCATCACGATGGTGGTCAGCACCATCTGCTGAGTGCCGGTCGAAGGCACGTCCGCGGCGACCGAACCGGCCTGGACATAGTCGGCGAAGGTGGTCCAGCGGGTCGCGATCGGGTTGTTTTCGTTCAGCATGTAGTTGATCAGCAGCCCGAGCCCGGTGCTCTGCTGCGGCGCCATGTTCTGGAGATCCTGCGAGGCGGCCTGCTGCCAGACCTGGAGCAGCTTCTGCGCCGAAGTGAAGGCGACCATGATCGCCAGGTTCTTGACCAGTGCCGGGAAGCCCTTGCTGACGATCCAGCTGCCGAGGTTGGACAGGGCCCCCTTGATCATGCCCGGCTGGACGTTGACGTCCGTGTCGATGTCGGTGTCGGTATCGACGTCGGTGACGGTGTCGGTATCCGTCACGTTGTCCGTGTCGGTGACCACGTCGGTGTCCACATCGACGTCCACGTCCACATCCACGTCGATGACCGCGAAGACGTCGTCGTCGATGTCGATATCGATGTCGATATCCACATCCACGTCGGTGTCGGTGACGTTGTCCGTATCCTCGACATTGTCGGTGTCGGTGTCGATATCCACATCCACGTCGACATCCACATCCACGTTGATCGGCTCCGCCTCCTCTCCGATGGCGGAGGCCGGGCTGGCGGTGCTGCTCTGGGCACTCAGCGCGCTGTTGCCCGAACTGATGAAGCTGGAGATCCTGGACGACAGATAGCTGAGCCCGTTGGCGACGCCGCCCAGAACCGTGACCGCCATGTCCAGCGCCATCGCCAGCTGTACGGTCTGGAAAGCGCCATAGGCGAGATCGTAGGCGGCGATCCACCAGGGAATGGACGGGTTCTGGTAGGGCTGTGCAACCAGCGTCTGTCCGTTCAGCGTGCCGACGAAGCACAGGACGATGCTGTCCGGCTGTCCCTCCCAGGCGAGGCTGCGCGGAACGGCCGTCAGCAGCAGGCCGGCCGCCGCGGATGCGCCGTCGGACGACAGCGTGCTGTGGGAGAAGGTCAGCGGCCCCGACGCCGGGGTACCGGCAGCGGGCGTGAAGGTCGCCGTGCCGTTCGCGACGGTCAGGGTTCCGCAATCGGACGGCGGGATGACGAAACCGGAGCTGCTGGTCTGCGGCTGATAGCAGTAATAGGTCCCCGGCCAGGCGTTCAACGAGTTGGTCGCCCAGTAGCTGACGATCGACCAATGGCCGTAGGTCGCACCGCTCATGCCGTTGGTGTTGAAGAAGGTGGCGACGGCGGATTCGAGCGTCGAGACGTCGGTGACATTGACGAACAGCTCGTTGAACTGGAGCGAGGCCGGGGCATAGGGCTGGCTCATCACCTGCTGGTAGAAGCTCAGCACGCTCTGGCAGGTCTGAAGGTCGGTCTGCGCGACGGTGGTCGCGGCGCTCGCGGCCAGGATCGACGGGATGAAGAGTTGAAGCGGGAAATCGTCGCTCGCCCGGCTGATCACCATGCGGCACAGCGCGTTCGGGGTGGTGAAGCTCTGGGCACCATTCGCGGGAACGGTGGCGATCTGCGTGTAGACCGGCAGGTAATCCGCCGGGTTGGTGCTGGGCGGGCTGCTGGGAGGCGTGGGCGTCACCGTGGAATAGACCACGAGCGGAAACGAAAGCTGATTGGTGACGGTGACCGGAATGCCGGCCGCGACGGCGGTGGACATGCTGTCTGCTCCGATTTTCGGGGGGATGGTCGGCGTGGTGTGCGGAGGCAAAGAGGCTTGGTCGCGATCCGGGAAGACCACTCATTCGTTCCCGGAAATCTCTCCGTCCTTGATCATCGAGCCGTCCTGTTCCAGTGCCTTGTCCTCGGTTTCGAGATCGGTCTGCACGGCCTTGTCCTGCATCAGCGTCTGCGTGGCCTGGCTGGAAAGCCGCGACCCCACGGCGGCGGCGATCTTGTCGATCAATGCCTGGTTCTGGGACAAGTTGTTCGCGATGGTCTCAATATCTCCCGAAGCACCGCTGTTCCCAGGCTGGATTTGCTGAAGCTGGCTCGCGGTGTTCCGCAGGGTGTTTGCCGCCGAACTCATGTCGCTGTTGTTGACGAACTGGCCGATGACCTCCAGCTCTCCGCCCTGCTGCCCGATAATGTTCGTCTGGTTTTGCACGAGGAGAGAGTTGTTGTTTTCAACCAGCCTGTCCCGGACGGCAAGCTGCACGGTGCCGATGTCGGCCGGAGAGGAAATCCGAACACCGGCGTTCATGTTCTGCAGTTCCAGCTCGGTTCTGCCTTGCCGGTTGCTTTCGGCGACGGAAAGGTCGTTCCGGTCCTGGTTGACCTGCGCCTGCGTGGGCGGCGCCCCGCCGTTGGCGGCTTCGTTCGAGCGGAAGCGGTTCCTGAGCCAGCGGACGCCGTCCGCCAGCAGCTTGATGCTGAACGCCACGCCGATCAGGGCGAGGGAAAGCTGGACATACTGGTTGGCGAGGATTGTCCCGAGAATGTTGAGGAAATCCTGCCAGCCGCTTTGCTCCTCATCGACCCCGACGACCTGCTGCCCGTTCGCGGTGCCGTTCAGCGTCAGGATGACCGTGCCGTAGTCGTCGGAGTTGCCCGTGAAGGTGCTGAGCGGCGTATAGCTCGGCACGAGGCTGATCGTCTGCACCGCGTCGGTCGTGCTCGAGACCAGCACTCCGTTCGAAAAGGTGAGCGGCGTCGGGTTGCCGTCGCTGTCGAAATAGGTGATCGTGTAGCCGGCGTTGGGATCGGTGACGGACGGCACGCCGGAGGGCTGGTTCCGCGAGAAGACAAGCTTGCCGCAGGCCTGCGCCGCCGTTCCCTTGCCGGCGCTGGTGTAAAGGTAATAGGTGAAGCTGTCCTGGAAGCTGGCCCAGGCCGTCGCGAAGGTGGCGACGTAGGTCGATACCGCGACATAGGCGTCCAGCGTGACCGTCTGGTAAGCCGGATATTGCTGGAAGAACCGGTCGACCGTCGAATCGACCGCGTCCGAACTGGTCGAGCTGTTGCGCGCCGCGTCGAGAGCGGCGGTGAAACCGGTCGCCAGGTTCGACGTCGGATAGGCGGTGATGGTCTGGTAGAACTGCAACGCGCTGACGAAGGGATCGGCGCCGGTGCCCGATGCCGCGACGGTGATCTCCGGATAGGTGGGCGGATCGTCGGACGACTGCATCTCCGACACGAGCTGGACCGGAAACAGGTTGCCGGCCTGCGCGACGATCAGGTCGTAGACGGTCATCGGCACGCCGTTCAGCACCTGATTCAACGTGATGCTGTCGGTAGCGGAGGGAGCCAGCGTGTCGCCGCCCGTGAACGGCAGCAGCTGAAGCGTCTGCTCGTAGCCCTGCTGGGTGCCGTCGGGTTCGCTGTTGTAGGCGTTGATGACCACGATGTCGCCGTTCCAGCCGGTCTGAGACGCAGCGGGGGTGGCGGGTACGGCCAGGGAGTTGGAGACGATGCAGCTGGTGCTGCTGGTGCTGCTGGTGCCGGTCGTGGCCTGAGCCATGGCTTTCCTATTATCCTCGAAATGACGGCGAAAGCGGCGGCGTTCCCCGTGGCGGGAACGCCGTCGCCGGCGATCATGCTCTGGGCATCAGCGGAAGACGTCTTCCACATCCTCCCCGAACTCTCCGTCTTCGAGGTCCGAATCCTCGGTGCTTTCCTCCTTCTCTTCCTCCTCTTCCGCTTCCTCTTCATCTTCGGCGGCCTGGACCGTAGCCTTCTCTTCACCGGCCATACCCGCGGAGTCCTGCTCGTTCTGCTTGGTAAGATCCGTCTGGATATTGTTCAGCGAGCTCTCATCCGCTGCCAGCTTCTGCGGTGCCTGCGGGTCGGTGGGGCTCACGCCGTCCACGTCGCCGGCGACCTGGCGAAGGGTGTTGGCGTCCGTTTCGATCCCGGTGTTGACGCTGACCTCCGCATCGTCCTGGAGTTCGGTCTGCTCCTTCGCGATACCGTCCTTGACCTCGGTGATCTGGTCCTCGGTGTTGTTCTGAACCATATCGGACTTGAGGTTGGACTGCGCCCCGGCCATGTCGGACGGTCCGGGAACCGACCCGCCGCTGCCGACGTCGTTGAGCTTGGTCTGCAGGTCGGCCTGGATGCCCTGCTGCACCTCGGGAAGCTGGCCCTTGATTTCTGAGACCTGTTCCTCGGTGGGAGGAGCCCCCTTGTTGGCGGCCTGGGTGGAGGCGAACTTGCCCTTCAGCCAGGACACACCGTCCACCACCGTCTTGATGCCCATCACCACGCCGGTGATCTGGACGAACAGCTGGACATACTGGTTGTTGAGAACGGTGCCGAGGAAGTTCAGGAAGTCCTGCCAGTCGCTCTGCTGCTCATCGACGCCGACCACCTGCTGGCCGTTCACGATGCCGCTCATCATCGGCATGATGGTGTTGTAGTCGGTGGACTTGCCGGTGAAGGTGCTGAGCGGCGAATAGGCCATCTGCAGGCAGATCGGCGGATCGTCCTGGGTGGTGCTGGAGACCAGCTGTCCCTTGGAGAAATAGAGCGGGGTCGTGTTGCCGCTGGTGTCGGTGTAGGTGATGGTGTAGCCGCTGCTCGGGTCGGTCGGCGAGGGCGAGCCGCCGGCTTGGCTCAGGGAGAAGGCAACCGAGCCATAGGCCTTCGCTTCGGTTCCCTCACCGCCGCTGACATAGAGATAATAGGTGTAGCTGCTCTGGAAGTTGGCCCACGGCGCGGCAAAGCTCGTGAGGTAGGTCGACACCGCGACATAGGACGCGAAGGTGACGTTCTGGTAGCTCTGCGTTCCCTGGAAAAACTGGTTGACCGTGGAATCGACGTCGCTGGACTGGGCGGCGGACGAACTGGCGGAATTGCAGGCGGCGGTGAAGCCGGTCGCCAGATTGCAGGACGGATCCGCGGTGATGATCTGGTAGAACTGCCAGGCGTCGATGAAGGGATCCGCATTCGCGGCCGACGGCTCCACATTGATCGGCTGATAGTCGAAGGTGGTGAAGGACATCATCTCCGACACGACCTGGACCGGGAACAGGTTGTTGGCCTGTGCGACGATCAGGTCGTAAATGCTCATCGGGACGCCGTTCAGCACCTGATCCAGCGTGATGCTGTCGGTGGCGGCGGGAGCGAGCGTGTTGCCGCCCGTGAACGGCAGCAGAGCAAGCGTCTGCTCGTAGCCCTGCTGGGTGCCGCTGGGATCGCTGTTGTAGGCATTGATGACCACGATGTCGCCGTTCCAACCGGTCTGCGGCTGGGCAGGAGTCGCGGGCGCGGCCAGATTATTGGTAACGCTGCAGCTATTTGAAGATGATGTATCAGACATCTCGAATAATCCTTGGGAAAAGATGGAAGATTTTATTCAGAACACAGGTGATCGACGCACGCGGCAATCGCATGCATCCGTATGTGATTATTACCTACGACCACTTCACCGCATATTCTGTCTGAAATACTACGACAGGCAATAACTATTCTTCTCATAGCTGCCATTTTTACAGCCTCACCCCCTGGCCACCCCTCCTTTTGCATCTCTCGGCGAATTCCGGTGGTGAGGTCGCCGAGGCTCAGGTCACGGGATTTGCGGGACATGGCGCGGATGCAGGCGAAGCGCAGGACATTGATGATGGCGCCACCGGCGATTTCATCGTCTCGACCGGCGAGCAGACCACCGCCGCCCAGATGGACTCGCTACGCGCCCCGGCTGCGCCACGCCTGGCCGAGCGGCAGTTCCACCTGATGGAGCTGGCCCGGTCGGCGGAAGAATTCAGCAGGCGGCATTCCAGACCACGCAGCAGCAGGCTGCCGGCGATGACCTCGATGGCTTTGATGGCGCTGAGGCCGCCGTCGAAGGCGATCAGCACATGGCGCATCGGTTTGCAGGCACACGACGCCACCAGCACCGGCCCGTGGGAAGTGCGCACGACGCGCTCAAGGTTCGACCCCGGAAGCAGTTCGGCGAAATCGGCGGCCTCGCCGCGCCTGCCGACCACGATCACGATCACGATCACGATCAGGCGGGCATCGGCTCGCCCGTCTCCGGGCAATGGCGAAAGCCGGATCGATGCCGCGTTCCTCCAACTCGTCAGCCTCGGTTCCTCAAGGTTCGTGCGACCGCCATTCCAGGGCCGCTGAAGCCGTTTTCAGCGAGATCAGGGGAATGGGCCCGCCAGCCCATCGGTGCCCGGCCGCGGAACCTTGCCCTGCCCTTCATGGACGTGAAGCCGCTTCCCCTCCACGATCCGGTGACCCGCTACGCACGGCTCTTCATGCTGCAGCTGCGCCGGCTCGACCGGACAGGCCGAAGGCTCTACGCCCCCAGCAATCCACGGGCCTGCAGGTCGGCGAAACGGCCGGCATGGGCGACGCGGCCGCCGTCCAGGATCAGGATGCGGTCGGCGCCGCGGATGGTTTCCAGCCGGTGGGCGATGACGATCCGCGTGCAGTCCAGTGAGGTCAGGGTGCGGATGGTCGCTGCCTGGGTGGCGTTGTCGAGCGCACTGGTCGCTTCGTCGAGGATCAGCACATCGGGCTTGGTCACCAGCGCGCGGGCAAGCAGCAGCCGCTGCACCTGCCCGCCCGACAGCGTGCGCGACGCATCGGCGATGGGCGTGCGCACGCCCAGCGGCATCGCCCGGATTTCGTCGGCGATGGCCGACGCCGCCAGCGCGTCCCAGATTTCCGCCTCGGTCGCGTCGCTCAGGCCGCGCACCACGTCGATCAGCGCGCCCGGCGGCAGCTGCGCCCCCTGCAGCACGGTGCCGACCCGCCGCCGCAACAGCCCCAAATCCAGCGAGGACAGATCGTTGCCGTCATAGGTGATGCTGCCGACCCGCGGCCGTTCCAGCCCCAGCAGCAGCCGCACGAGCGTGGATTTGCCGCAACCCGACCGGCCGAGGATCGCCACATACTCGCCGGCGGCGATGGTCAGGTGCAGGTTGGCGAAGACGGGGGTCTCCGCCTGGGCGTAGTTGAAATACAGCCCGCTGACCGCGATCTGGCCGGACAGCCGGCCGGGATCGATGCGCCCCAGCGCCGGTTCCGGCGCGCAACTCAACACCGGATCGGCGAAGCCGCGGGCGGCATAGACCTGATAGAAGGCGCCGAAGCTGTCACCCAGCGCCGCCGCCGCCCCGTTGGCGATCATGTAGGCGGTCATCATCGCGACGATGCTGGCGCTGTCGGTCCCGGCGGCATGGAAGACCAGGAACAGCGCCGCCATCGCCAGCACCGGCAAGGCGGCGTTGACCGCGGCCATGCGGCCCTCGATCTTCTGCACCTCCATGCGCTTCTCGCGCATGCCGATGAAACGCTCCGCCCAGTGGGCGAGCGCCCAATGCTCGGCGGCGGCCAGACGCAGCTTGGCGATGCCGGTCAGGAACTGCATCGCCAGCGAATCGGCCTGCCCGTTCAGCGCCTCGCCCAGCTTGTAGACCCGTGCCCGCAGCACTGCCGACAAGGCCGCCACCCCGAGCTGGACCGCCAGCGCCAGCAGGGCCACCACCGCACCGCCGCCATGGAAGGACGCCATGGCGAAGATGCTGGCCGCCAGCACGGCGCCGGTCCCGATGCCGGCGACCATGAATCCCTGGGCGGCCAGCGGCAAGGCCATCGCCATGCCCACCCGCGCCGCCAGGTCGCCGGCCGAATGCTGGCGCAGCACCGGCATCGGCAGCCGCAGCACCCGGTCCCACAGGCCGGCATGCAGCCCGGCCTCGCGCATGGTCTGCATGCTCTGGCGCGTCACCTCGCCGACGAGCTGGATCACCAGCGTGACCGCAGCGACGCAGCCCAGCAGGACGCCCAACTCCAGCAGGCCGGCATGGTCGCGCGCCGGCACCAGCGACGAGAAGGCGAACTTCATCCCGAACGGCATGGAGAGGCCCAGAAGCGCGCCCAGCGCCGCCACTGCCAACGTCAGCAGCCAGAAGGCCGGCGGCGTCCGGACGAAGCGCATCAGCGTCCCGACCGTCTGCGGCCGGTCCGGCAGCGGCTCCACCATGGTCCAGGCCGACGGCGACAGCCCGGCGGCGACCGCTGCCGTGACCGGGACCGGCTTGGCGCCTTCACCGGCCAGCAACTCGTAGCCGCGCCGCTTCGGCAGCAGCGCCACCGGAGTGCCGTCCAGCCTCGCCCCGACCAGCGGACCGAGCGGGCGGCGCCACCAGCCGTCCATCAGTGTCACCGGCCGGATGTGCAGCCCGGAGGCACGGGCGATCTCCTCCATCGTCGGCTGGACGTCGAGGTCGCGCTCACGCAGCAGCGTCGGCCGGCGCAACCGCAAACGCGGGTTGGTGCGGGCGGCGACCGCGCTCATCGCGTCAAACAGCGGATCGCGATGGCCGCCGTCCGACCGCGCCGGCGGTTTGCGGGAATGGTCGAGCAGACGGCCGGCCAGATGGACGAAGCGTTCGCCCTCCTCCGCCTCACGCACGCCGCGCAGCGACAGGCGCCCGGCCTCGTCGGCTTCGGCCAAGCCACGGGCGCCCATCAGCATCTCGCCGCAGGCGGCGGTCAGCGCTTGGATGCCGGTCAACGCGGCGGGCAGGTCACGCTGCAAGGGGCGGCGGCCGAAGACGATGCGCATCGGCCCCGCCGCCTTCAGCCAGGCGCGCGGCGGCAGCGGCATGATGCCCTGGACGATCTCCTGCTCCAGCAGCAGGGCGCCGGGCGCCGGGACCGCGCACCACAATCCGGCTTCCTGCACCATCACCAGCTGGGATTCGGCCAGCTCGACCGCCGTGCCGCACCGCCCCTGCCGGTCGATGCGCTCGGGGTGCCAGAGGATGGCGGCGATGCCGGAAATCAGCGTGGACGACCAGGCTTCCATCCCGGCCAGCAGGGCGTCCGGCTCGATCTCCTCCAGCGGATCGGCAACGGTCTCCAGCCGGGAGCCGGCGGCCGGCACCGCGATCAGCCCCTGCATGAAGCTGTCGATGCCGACGAGCAGACTGCCGGCCGGCAACCGCCCGAGGAACAGGCGCGAGCCGGCATTGGCCCCCATGGCGGCGACGGCGAATATGTCGGCCTCGCCCTCCTCCAGGAACCACACCGACCCGGCGGGTTCCAGCGCTATGGCCGGCTGCTGGAAGTCGATGACCGGAGCGCCGGTCACCCCGGAGGTATCGGCTGCGGAGGCGGTGGGGGCGGTTGCGGTCGCGTCTGCTGCGGTCGTCATCGGCGGTTCATCCGGTCAGGCCATGCTCAGCATCAGCGTGGAAAAGGCGCCGGGACGGCGCGCCAGCTCGGCCGGCGGACCGGATTCGACGATCTCGCCGCTCTGCATCACCAGGACACGGTCGCAGTCGCGGATCGCCGTCAGCCGGTGGGCGATCACCAGCATGGTGGATCCCCGGCGGCGCAGGTTGGACAGCAGCTGCGCCTGGGTGTGGTCGTCCAGGGCGGCGGTCGCCTCGTCCATCACCAGGATGCGCGGGTTCTGCACCAGGGCGCGCGCCATCTCGATGCGGGCGCGCTGGCCGCCGGACAGATTGGCGCCGCCTTCACTGACCATGGAGGCGTAGCCGTCGCGGCGGTCGATGATGATGTCGTGGATCACCGCGTCGCGGGCGGCGGCGAACAGCCGCTCGTCCGACACCGTCGGGTCCCACAGCGCGATGTTGTCGCGCACGGTGCCTTCGAACAGGGTCACGTTCTGGTCGACGACCTGCACGCTCTGGCGCAGCACCCGGCGCTGGATCTCGCGCAGCGGCTTGCCGTCGAGCAGCACCTCGCCCGACCAGGGCTCGTAGAGGCCGGCGGTCAGCAGAGCCAGCGTCGACTTGCCGGAGCCGGAGCCGCCGACCACCCCGACCCGCTCACCCGGTTCGATGGTCAGCGACAGGCCGCGGATCAGCGGAGGCGCCCGGCGCGAATGGCCGAAGGTCACGTCGCGCAGTTCGATCCGTCCGGTCAGCCGGCGCAGCACCGCGGGCGCCTGCTGCGGTTGGGACTGCCGGAACTCCTCGGCGATGGGATGCTGCATGGTGTCGTCGAGCAGGCGCAGATATGAGCGCGCCTCCTGGATGCGGGCGCCGAGCTGGACGAGACGCGACACCGGCGCCAGGAAGGCCGACAGCAGCACCAGGAAGCCCATCATGGCGCCGATGGTCATGCCGCCCTCGGCGACGATGCCGCCGCCGATGGTGACCACCGCGGCCGACGCCGCCCCGCCGACGAAGGCCGGCAGCAACCGCAGGATCGCGCGGCGCAGCATCAGCGACTGGCGGATGTTCAGCACGCGGGCATGGCGGGCGACCAGCCGTTCGAACAGCAGCCGCTCCGCTCCGGCGGCGCGATAGGTCTCGATCATGCGCAGCCCCTGCTTGGCATCGGCGCCTTCCTGCGCCGACTCGTTCAGCAGACGCTGCTGCCCCTCCTCGAGCTGGCGCGACAGCAGGGCCAGCGCCAGCGCCAGGCTGGCGGCGGCGACCACAGCGACCAGCGTCAGAGCCGGCTGGTAGAAGGCCATCGCCGCCAGATAGGTCAGCGCGGTCAGGATGGCGAACAGGCAGCCGCCGATCTCGCCCGCCAGCAGTTCGGCCAGCCGGTCGCTCTGCATGATCCGGTCGGCGACCGCAGCCGGCCCGCGCTGGCCGAAGAACCCCATCGGCAGCCGCAGCACCCGCTCCATGAAGCCGACGCCGCCCAGCAGGGCCAGACGGGTCTCCAGCCGGTGCAGCACGCTCTTCTGCAGCCATGTGAAGGTGAGGGTGACAATGCTGACGGTCAGCATGGCGCCGATCAGCGGGGTCATCCAGTCTGCCAGCCCGCCGACCAGGACGCTGTCCATGAAGATTTGGCGGAAGGCGGGAAACAGCATGCCGGGGATCGCCAGCAGCAGGCTGAGCGCCGCGGCGAACCACACCGCACCCCAGGATTTGCGCAGCCGGCGGGCGAGACCGCGGAGCGCGCTTGGGGCGGAGCCGCCCTTGCGGAAATCCGGCCCCGGCGACATCAGCAGGGCGATGCCGGTGAACTGGCGGCGGAATTCGGCATCGTCGACACGGCGGCGCCCGCGCGCCGGGTCGTTCAGAAACCACCAACGCCCGCGCCGTCCCTCCAGCACCAGGAAATGGTCCATTCCCCAGTGGAGGATCATCGGCCCCGACTTCCCGTGCAGCCCTTCCGGCTCGGTGCGCACGCCGCGAGCCTGCAGGCCCAGTTCGCGCGCCGCCTGGACCAGATTGGCGGCGCGGCTGCCGTCGCGCGAGATGCCGCAGCGCTCGCGCAGATCCTCCAGCGTCAGCCAACGGCCATAATGCGCGGCGACGATGCCGAGCGCCGCGGCGCCGCATTCCGCCGCCTCGATCTGCAGGATCGACGGGGTTCGCATCTCAGGCCCCGGATGCCGCAGGCGCGGCGTTCGATCCCCTGCCCGGCCCCTGGACCGACCCCTGGGCCGACCCCTGGGCCGGCTCCGTCGCCACGTTGCTCAGATCCAGCCGAAGCCATTGCTGAAGGATCGGCAGGGCCAGCGCGATGAGACGCACCTTCTGCACTGTGAATTCCACCGACACCAGCGTGCCGCCGTCCATCGAGAATCTGGGCGGATTGCCGGTCGACCAGCGCGGCGCGCCGGCTGCGTCGCGCTCCAGCCGGATCATGATTTCGAAGGGGGTGCGCAGCGTCTTCTGGAACTCGTTGACCAGCGCGTCGTTCTGCAGGGTACGGAGCATGCCCACGCTGCTGGCGGGCGTATCGGCCACCCGGTCGACACGTCCGACCAGATGGCCGTGCTCCTCCTTGCGCACCGAAGCCGGCGACACGTCGGCCTCCATGCCATGGCGCAGCTTCTTGCCGTCCTGCGCCCCGACATAGACCAGCGCCACCAGATCGCTGCCCTGTCCGGGCAAGGCGCCGTCGCGCTCGACACTGACGATGGGCGCGCCGCTCGACACCACCTGCCCGATGTTCGCCTTCGCCTCGACCACGCGGCCGCCATAGGGCGACAGGACGGCGGCATAGCGCTGCAGGCGGTCGCGGGCGGATTCCACCGCGCGCGAGGCGGTCGCCACCCGCTGCTCGGCGGCCAGCATGTCCTTTTCGCGCTGGGTCTGGCGGCGGGCGGCATCGAGCGCCATCGTCTGCAGCTCGTTGCGCTGCGCTTCCAGATCGGAGCGGATGGTGAACAGCTCGATCTTGGCGGAGATGGCGCGGTCGCGGGTGGTCAGTCCACGGTCGGCGAGTTGGCGGACCAGCTCCTCGCGCTCGGTCATCATGCGCTGGCGTTCCTGCAGCGAGGCGATGTTGCCGTTGACCGCCTGCTCGCGCGCCTGCCGCCAGACCTCGTCGGCATGCAGGTCGCGCTCCTGGAAACGCCGCATGTCGTCGCGGGCGGCAAGCGCGTCCTGCAACTCGCCCTCCGCCTCGGCAAGCCGCAGCTTCTGCTCGCTCTGATCGACCAGCGCCACGACATCCCCCGGCCGGATCACGTCGCCCGGCTTGAACCGGATGTCGTTGATCCGGCCGCTCGATTCCGACACCACGTCGATGACGCCGGCCGGGCTGACCAGGATGCCCTGACCGGCGACCTTGATCGGCACGTCGGTGAAGGATGCCCAGACGACGACGCCGACGACCAGCAACGCCAGCGTGACGCAGAAGGCCAGCACCGGCGGTCGCACCACCTCCAGGGCGTCGTCCACCTGGGAGACGGACGTGGCGGCCGCGGCGGCTTCCACACGGAAGCTCGCCTTGCCGCCGTTTCCGCCACTGCTGCCTGCCGGGCCGACGGCGGATTCGGATGCCGCCGCAGGCCGCTCGGTCGTCGCGCTGTCGCTCATACAGCGATGCCGTCCGCTGCCCTTCCGCCCGGCATCACCACTTCTTCATCTTCTTCTTGATGGAATTCGTGACGCTCTTGGCCGTGTTCGACACACTGTTGACCGCACTCTGCGCCGTGTTGGACACATCGTGCGTCACTGCCTGCGCGGTGTTGCTGACGGTGTTGGCGGTGCTCTGGGCGGTGTTGGACACCGTGTGCGCCGCGTCGGTCACCGCCGGGGCCGCCGTGGTGGCGACGGACTGCGCGGTGTTGGCAACGGTATGGGCGGCGTCGGTCACAGCCGGAGTGGCCGCGGTGACGGCCTGGGCACCGGCATTTTCGAGCGGGGCGGTGTTGACGGTGACCTCGCTGCTCAGCGTGACGCCGCCGATGCCGACCGCGACGCTGACGCCGCTTCCGATGGTGACGTGACCGTCGGAATAGCCGGCCGTGACCTCGGTGCCGCCGCCAACCGAACCGCCGCTGATGTAGCCGACCTGACCGGTGCCGCTGACATTGTTGTCGCCCACGGTGACGGAGGCCGAGACCTCCTGATAAATGCCGGCATAGCCGCTGGCCCCGGCATCGACGCCGCCCGCGCCGATGGAGGCGGTCACTTCGCCGCCGGCACCGATCGCGATGGTCTGGCTGGCCGTGCCCTCGACCGTGACGCCGTTGCCGACATTTCCGCCGGCCGAAACCTCGGTGGTCATCGACACGCCGACCGAACCGGACGCGGACGCCTCCACCCCGGTGACCGAAACCGAGACGCTGGCGCTGCCGCCGACCCCAGCCTCGTAGCTGACGGTGCCGGTGACCGGCCCGCTGGAAATCGAAACGCTGCCCTGGCTGCCGGCAAAGCCCTCGGCCGTGGCGGTCACGCCGCCGGACCCGATGGTGACGCCGGCCGATCCGCTCGCACCGGCCCCGATCTCGGCCGTCACGGTGGCGCCACCGATGTTGTGGCTGGTGGAGGTGGAAACGCCGACGCTGCCCGAAGCGCTGGCAACCTCCACCCCGACGCTGACGCTGACCCCGTTCTCATCCTCTTGCGCATGACCCGACTGGGCGTTGGTCGTGCCGGTCCCGCCGACCACCACCAAAAGCTCGTCATCGGAGATTTCGACCATCGCCGCCTGCATCTTGCTCATGCTTGCAATCCCTGGTTATTGGATGATCGGAAGTCATTCGACCCGACTTTCGCCGCGGCCGGCAAATGCGCAAAGTTTGCGCCAAATCATTTGTATGGGCGCCAACCGTTTGAGGTAATCCCATGTTTATGGGAGACCTTGGAGAATCCCGGCAACCGCAATCCTCGATGGTGTCGCGGCTTGCGGCCTTCTACCGTATGTCTTGAAAACCAGGGAGGCGGAATGGCAGATCGATGATAACCCGCGTTCCATCGGATCCGCTGAACAGGGTCAGTTCGGCACCCAGCGACGCCGCGCGCGTGCGCATGTTGTTCAGCCCCTTGCCAGGGCGTGCGGCAGCGATCCCGCCCGAAGCACCACCCGGAATTCCCCCGCCTTCATCCTGCACGACGATGCGGACCGCGAACCGCCCCTCCCTGTCGGGGCCGCCCTCGGGGTCGCTGGCCGGTGCCGGCGCCATCACGATCGCGACCCGACGGCATCCGGAATGGCGCACCGCATTGGTGACCGCCTCCTGCAGGATGCGGAACAGGGTCAGCGCATGTTCCGACCTGAGCCCCTCGATATCGGGCAGCGGCGCCATCTGCCAGTCGAGTTCCATCCCCTGGGCCTGGAGTTGCGGACCGATGCGGTCATAGAATTGGGCCAGCATCATGCCCAGGTCGTTGCCGACATCGTCGAGCGACGCCACGACCAGCCGCAGATCGTCCAGAGCCTGCCGGGCCGCCGCACCGATGCAGCGGTAGTCGTGCTGCGGCAGCTCGCATTGGGCGACGATCGACACCAGTTGCCCGGCCAGCCCATCATGCAGATCGCGGGTCAGACGCAGCCGCTCGCTTTCGAGCGCGGCGGTGCGGGTCTGCGCCTGTTCGCGGGCGAAGCTTGCCCGCAATTCGGCCTCCGCCGTCGCCATCTCGCGCCTCAGAACGTCGTTGAAACGGCTGACCTCGCCCAGCGCCTGGGCGAACCGCCACATCAGGGTCGCGCTGATCACCGTCATCAGCAACGGCGCCATGTAGCGCGTCATCGACGGCACACGCAGGTCGAGAACGCCGGTCACCGACAGGATGTCATGGCCGGCCATCATGATGATGACGATCAGACCGCCGAGCACGATCTGGGCGGGAGCATGATTCCGCCGGATCGCCGCCGAAATCAGGATCCAGGTCGACCAGCCCAGCATGGCGACGGCCCAGGGAATGACGACCACCAGCCATAGCAGGGCGAACCATGGCTGCAGCCGTGCCGGGTCGATGGCGGCGACCAGGAATGCGATGGCGATCACCGCCGGAACCACCAGAAGAAACCGGATGGGAACGGCCAGTTCACGCCCGACCAGACGGCACATCACGAAGGGCAGCAGCGCTCCCTGCCACTGGCCCGCGAAATTGACGACGCGGAACAGCCTTTCAAACCCGTTCGGTTCGGCGCTGAACATCGGCAGGCCCTGGAGCACCCCCAGCCCAAGGATCAAGCTCATCACCAGATGGATCGGCTCGTCACGATGACCGATCCACACGATCAGCAGGGACAGGCACAAGGCCGCCTGCCACGCGACCAGCAGGCGCGGCAGCGTGACCATCATCCATTCACGCTCGCCGTAAGCCGAACGCAGCAGAAGGTCAGGGCCGACCAGCACAGTGTCGAGAAATCCGCCGGACTGGCTCCAGGCCTCCATGCGGATGTCGATCAGGTTCTCTCCATCCCTCAGCAGCTGGGTGGGAACCCGCTGGATCAGCGGCATCGCCTGGTTGACGACCACATCCGACTGGATGGTCTGGCTGTCGGCCAGCAGCGCTCCGTTCACCCACAGCGTTATGCGCCCGGACAGGATCGGCACGTAAATGGACCAGGCCCCATTCCCGCTGGGAGCGTAGCGGAAGGTCAGGCGGAACAGGCCGGAGCAGCCGACCGGATCGGGAACCGCCTTGCAACGGTAGGGAAGCGGAACGGTGGCAGCCTCGGGCGGCATCGCTTCGGGCGGCGGACTGTCCATCGACCGGTCGCCGGCCACCGGGGCGAAACTTGCCTCTGTGATGGGCAGGACGCCGTTCGGTGTGGATGGATTCGCCGTCACCAGTGCGAGACCGAGAAGCACGGCCAATCCGTAATAGAGAGCCAGTTGCAGGCCGCGGCCTTTCAGCCATGCCCGCAGGCGCATCGGCAAGTGCGGGCCGGACGCCGGCAATCCGGCGATGTGTTGGCTCACTGGAGTCAGTCCGACAGCTTGATGATTCTCCGCTCCACAGCAGTGTAGACCGCTTCGCTTCGGGAGTTAACCTCAAGCTTACGGTAAATGTTCTTGATGTGGCTGGGAACCGTCTGGCGGCTGATGCCCAGGCGCGCCGCGATGTCGTTGTAGGTGAAGCCTTTGGCGATGCCCCAAAGGATGTCCATTTCCCGCGGGGTCAGGGCGGGCGGCGTTTCCTCGGCCTTGGCTGGCGGCGCGGTCTGGGTCTGGCGGATGATGTGGCGGGCGATGGACGCGGAGATCGGAGACCGGCCGTTGGTCAGGTCATGCACCGCCGCGATCAGATCGATCGGCCGCGCATCCTTCAGGATGTAGCCGGAGGCGCCGGCCCGCACGGCCTGCATCACCGACAGCTCGTCCCCCAGGACGGAGATCACCATGATCTCCGTCTCGGGCATGCGTTGCCGCACCTCCCGGATCAGGTCGCTGCCATGACCGTCGGGCAGCTTGAGATCGGTCACCAGCACGCTCGGACGGCAACGCTCCAATGCGGCGCGCGCCTCCATCAGCGTTCCCACGGAAGCCTGCAGAACGATGCCGTCGCCCGCAGCCAGCGACGCGGCCAGGAAGTCCCGGGTCGGGGCATCGTCCTCCACCAGGATCACCGAGATGACGTGGTCGGCTCTGGTGGCTGACCCTGCCTGATCCACTGTGACGCCCCCTGAAAACTGCCGGATCGATAAATCGAATCAACTTTCATCATACCGGGCAGCTGCGGGAAGTCACCATACCATGAATGCGGGATGCCGCTGCAGGCACACGATCTGCGACGATGCGCCGGCCGACATGCATCGGCCGACTGGACACGCATCGTCGAACCGACGACAGCAGACGGGACTGCCACATTGCCCTTGCCGACCACTTCCCCTTTCGCCTCCCCTTTCGGCACCGAACTGCCCGCCGAAGCGCTGGAGGAGTGGCGCCACATCGTCGGTCCGGACCATGTCCGGACCGGAGAAGCCGAACGCCTGGACTGGGGCCGCCGGACCTTCGCACCGGATGTCCGGGTATCGGCCATTGTCAGTCCGGGCGATGCCGACCAGACCGCCACCTGTCTGTCGGTTGCCACCCGTCACCGCCTGCCCGTCCATCCGGTCAGCCGCGGCGCCAACTGGGGCATGGGATCGCGGGCACCGACGCGGGATGGGGCCATTGTCCTCGATCTCCGCCGTCTCGACCGCATCTCCGGCTTCGATGGGCAGCGCGGACTGGTGCGGGTCGAGGCCGGGGTCACCTTTCAGGCCTTGGCCGCCTTCCTGGCGGAAAGGACCGACCGCTTTTTCCTGCCGGTCATCGGCGGCCCGGCAGAGGCCAGCGCGCTCGCCAACGCCCTCGACCGCGGCGACGGCAGCATGGGCGAGCGCTGGACTTCCCTGTGCGAACTGGATGTCGCCCTGCCGGACGGCCGGCGGCTGCGGACCGGCTGCGGACCGCTCGGAGCGGAGCGGACGGTCGGGCTCGACCCGGCGCCGGCCGGACCGCTGATCGACGGGCTGTTCAGCCAATCGAACCTGGGGGTGGTGACCAGCGCCGTCATCCGGCTGGAAGCCATGCCCAGCGACCTCGCCATCCTGTCGGTGGACATCGGCGGCCTCGATGCCCTGCCTGCCTTCCTGGAGGTATGGCGCGACTGCCAATGCGAACAATCCCTGCCCGACCGTTCGCTGACCCTGTGGAACGGCATCAAGTGGCTGGCGCTGGACGAGGTGCGCACAGCGATACCGGCCGACCGACTGGCATCGGCGGCGTTGGACGAGTGGCATGCCTCCGCCGTGATCCGCGCGGAGGCGCCGGAGATACTGGAGGCGCGCGCCGGCCGACTGTCGCGACGTTTCGCCACGGTGTCCCACGCGGTGGAGGTGGACATCGCCAGGCGTGACGGCTCCTGGGTCGAGGGCTTCGAGGATTGGCTGGGTGTGCCGGATGGACGCAACCTGCGCACGGTCTATTGGCGCAAGGAGCGGCATCCCGATCTCACCACCGCCGATCCCGACCGCGACGGCTGCGGGCTGATCTGGCTCTGCCTCGCCTTTCCCTTCGAATTCCGGGCGCTGGCCGATTACCTGACCTGGGCGCGCAATCGGCTGGAACAGGCTGGGATCGACCTGAATGTCGGAATCGAGTCCAACGGCTTCCGCTGCCTGCTGAGCTATTTCACACTGGGGTTCGACCGGGCGGCGCCGGGGGCGGACGAGGCGGCTCTTTCCGCATATGGGGATCTGATCGGAAGGGCACTGGAGCGCGGCTTCGTGCCTTATCGTCTGGCAAACGGCCTGCCGGTGCCCGAGAGGCTGCGCCAGGCGCCCGCGGCTGCATTGCTGGCCGAATTGCGGGCGGTGGCCGACCCGGCCGGTGTCCTGTCGCCCGGTCGCAATGGCCTTGGCTGATCGGCGCGGTCGGGTCACCCATCGCCGATGACGTCCTGGCCCGCTACACCGAGCGCCCGCGGGCATCGCTTGGATGCCGTGGCACGGGTGTACCGAGAGAAGAGGGAGAAAGCAAAACTCAAGGTTTCGCTTGTTATTGTTTTATTAACTATGTTTCGCGAATGATGCCATTCAAATAAAAGATCAAAACCCGACTTACAATCATCGTTGATCGCGACGGTTCGGCAGCTCCTTATCGCCTTCGACATGATCATGAACCATGCCGCGACCGGCGGTTGAACCTGACGCAACCTGAAAGGGATGGCCTTCCGATGAATGCTCTCCACAAGGATCGGGCCGACGCGCCGCACGCCGTGACGACCGCCTGCGTCGGACAGCACATCATCGATCTCGCCCGGCGGCTATCCTACGTCGCAACGCTTGAGGATGTGATGGGCATGGTCGCCGAAGCCGCTCGTCTGGTGCTACAGGCGGACGGAATCACCTTCGTGCTGCGGGAGGGCAACCTGTGCCACTACGCGGAAGAAGATGCCATCGCTCCGCTCTGGCGGGGCAAGCGGTTCCCGATGAGCGGGTGCATCTCCGGGCATGTCATGCTGGCAGGCGAGACGGTGTCCATCGAGGACATCTACAAGGATCCGCGCATTCCGCAGGATGCCTACCGGCCGACATTCGTCCGGAGCATGGCGATGGCGCCTGTCCGCAAGGAAGACCCGCTGGCTGCCCTGGGCGCTTACTGGCGCGACTGCCGGGCCGTACCGGACCATGATCTTGAGCGGCTACAGGAAATCGCCGACACCGCTGCCCTGGCGATCGCCAACCTGTCCCTGCGGCGTACCGACCGCCAGCAGGCCCGGTTCATGTCGGCCCTGACCCATAGCCTTCACCAACCGCTTCAGTCGCTATATCTTCTGACCGGCGCGCTGGACAAGCAGGTGCTGGAGCCGTCCGCAAGGGCGACCCTCGGGCGGATCGACTGCGAACTTACCGACACCCGTTCGCTGCTCGACGATGTGCGGGCTCTGAACAGGTGCGCGAGCGGCGGTGTCGCGCCTGTCCTCACCGACGTTGCGGTCGCCGGCATCCTGCACGGCGTGGCGGCCGGTCACAGCGCCGCTGCCGCCGCGAAGGGAGTGCGGCTTTCGGTTGTTTCATCCGACGCCATGGTGAGGAGCGAGCCGGCGCTGCTGGCTCGGATGCTCGGTTGCCTCGTGGACACCTCCATCCGCCACACCGATCGCGGCGAGGTTCGCGTCATGTGCGACGAAGACGGCGATCTGCTGCGGATTTCAATCGAAGACACCGGGACCGGTGTCGCAGCGGACGGATTGGACCTGATCACGGACAGCCCTTTCCCGAATGACGGAGCGCAGGGACGCCGGCATCCGATGACATTGCGCTTGTCCATTGTCAGAAGTCTCGGCGCCTTGCTCGGCCACATCGTCGAGGTCGCCTCGCGCGAGGGCAAAGGTTCGCAGGTCATCCTCTCTATCGTTCTATCGAGGGCATTCACGCCCTCGCTCCGGTAGTCAGATCAACAGCTTGGATTAAACCTGAAGATGATATAGACAGTTAATCAGTGGCAGTTTGACGGCTTTATGACGAGCAGTTGGAGGCTCGCAGGTGTCGGGAACGATTGAGCAGAGCATGATGGAACGGATTTCCACTGGTATCCCCGGTCTGGACAGGATCCTTCAGGGCGGGCTCCCGGTCGGCTCGGTGTTCATTGTGCAAGGATCGCCGGGTGCCGGAAAAACGGTGATGGCCAACCAGATCTGCTTTGAGCATGCCACGGGCGGGGGGCGCGCGGTTTACGCCACCCTGCTGGCCGAAAGCCACGACCGTCTTCTGAAGCATCTCAGCCCAATGGAGTTCTACCAAGGCGATCACGTTCCATCGTCGATCTACTACGTCAGCTGCTTCGACAAGCTCGTGCGCGACGGGTTGCCCGGCATCCTGGAGTTTCTCGCGTCCGAAGCCAAGGCCCGCAAGGCATCGCTGCTCGTGCTCGACGGCCTGTTCGTGCTGGAGGAGACGGCGCAATCCGCCTGCGAGTTCCGCAAGTTCATCAATGATCTGGCGATGCTCGCCAACCTGATCGGCTGCACGGTCCTTCTGCTGACCAACAGCGCGCGCCAACCGTCCAGCCCGGAATATACCATGGTGGACGGATGGATCGAACTGGCGATCCGGTGCAAGGAGTCCCGCTCGTACCGTACGCTGACCGTGCACAAGGTCAGGGGCAGCGACTTCCTTGCCGGTCTGCATGTGTTCACGATCTCGAAGGCCGGCCTCATCGTGCTGCCGCGGTTCGAAAGCGTGCTGGTGGGGTCGCCGTACTCCGAAGTCGGAACCGGACGCCTCGGAACCGGCGTGAGCGACCTCGACGCGATGCTGGACGGCGGGCTGCCCGGCAGCTCCACCACCCTGATGCTGGGGCCGACCGGCATCGGCAAGACCACGCTCGGCCTGCATTTCATCTCGCAATGCACGCCAACGGAGCCCGGGTTGATTTTCGGCTTCTACGAGAATGCCGATAGACTGCGACGCAGAGCCCGGAGTTACGGGATCGACCTCGACGGACTGATGGCGTCCGGTGCGGTGGATATGATCTGGCATCCACCCACGGAAAACTTCCTCGATCAGTTGGGCTACGAGCTTCTGGACATGGTTCGGAGCCGCAAGGTGGCGCGCCTGTTCGTCGACGGGATCGACGCCTTCGCGCAATCGGTCATCTTTCAGGAGCGTCTGCCGTCGTTCTTCAATACGCTGACCGGCATCTTGCGTGAGGAAGGCGTGACCACCGTCTATTCGATGGAACTTCCATTCCTCATGGGCGGCGAACACCGCGTGTCGCTGGGGAGCATTTCCGCGGTCGCGGAAAACATCATCCTGTTGCGCTACATCGAGCAACAGGCACAGATGCATCGCACACTCACGCTGGTCAAGGTGCGGGAGAGCGGCTTCGACCGGTCGATCAGGGAGTACTCCATCACCGACCGGGGCGTCCAGATGGGAAGTGCCCTATCTGGTGCGGCGGTCGTGTCTGCCGGAATCGATACCGCCTCTCCGAACAGCCTTTAGGCCGCCGACGATGGCAACCCACTCCGCTCCGCAATCCCGAGGCCACATACTGATCGTCGAGGATGAATCGGGGATCAGAGCGGCCATGACACTCATCCTCGAAATGGAGGGCTTTCAGGTGACGCAGGCGAGCGATGGCCGCCGCGGACTGCATTGCCTGATCGAATCGGTCCCCGATATCGTGTTGTCCGACTACATGATGCCTTATATGAACGGCATCGAAATGATCCGCGAAATCCGGGCGAGGCCGGAGTTCCAAACCTTGCCGGTCGTTCTGCTCACCGCGGCCATCCCATCCGAGCCGGATTTCAGGAACCTCATCGACGTGTTTCTGGAAAAACCCGTGGATGTGCCGACCTTGGTCAGCACCTTGCAACAGCTGGTCGATCACAGGCGCCCCGGCAACTGACGCCGCGGTGTCCTATCCGATCACCTTGCGGATGGCGGTCAGGAAGTCATCCGGCGCGATCGGCTTGTGGACGACGGTGTAGCCGCTTTCGGTGGCCTCGCGCACGCTTTCGGGAGCCGTATCGCCGGTGATGACGATGGCCGGCGGCACGATGCCGAAGGTGGAGCGGATGGAGTTGATCGCCTCCGTCCCGGTGCGCCCGCCCCGCAGCCGGTAGTCGGAGACGATGACCGTCGGAGATGGGGCGCCCAGGCGGTGGAGCTTTTCCATGGCCTCCTCGCCCGATGCCGCATCGACGACGTCGAACCCCCAGGACACCAGCATCAGCTTCAAGCCCGCGAGAACCAGCGGCTCATCGTCGATGAGCACGACCAGCCCACGGGTATCCTGGTTCGCCGAAATGGCCGGAAACGGACGGGGCACCGGTGCCGACGCCGACATGGGCAGTTCGATGGCGAAGACCGAGCCTCGCCCTACCCTGGAGTTCAGCGTGACCCGAGCCCCGAGCAGCATGGCAACGCGGCGGACGATCGACAGCCCAAGGCCCAGGCCTTTTTCGCGGTCGCGCTCCGGGTTCGCCAGTTGCGCATATTCCTCGAAGATCTCTTCGAAGGCGGTCTCCGGGATGCCGATGCCGGTATCCACGACCTGTATGGACACCATGCCGCCACGCCGCCGACATCCAACCACGATGCCGCCCCGATCGGTGTAACGCAAAGCGTTGCCGATCAGGTTGCGGATGCTCTGCTCCAACAGGGCTGGATCGGTACAGAGCGTAAGCGACGTTCCCACCACGCGATATCGCAGGTTCTTTGCGTTGGCAACCACGGTGAACTCCGCGCTCGTACGGGCGAGGAGGTCCCCCAGCGACAGGGCCTCCGGCCTGACCTTCACCGTTCCAGAGTCGATGCGCGACACGTCCAGCATGGCATCCAGGATCATCTTCATGGCACGCGCCGACTGCTCCGCCCCGCTCAGCATCGGGTCGAGCGGAGAGGAGGGATCGCGGATGCCCGCCCGCAGTCCACCGTGGAACAGAAACAGTCCCTGCACCGGTTGGCGAAGGTCGTGGCTGGCCGCGGCGAGGAAGCGGCTTTTCGCCCGATTGGCCCGTTCGGCCTCCTCCTTCGCCGTCTGAAGTTGGCGATTGAGCTGCTCCAGTTCCCGTTCCCGCAAGGCAATCAGGTGTTTCGCATCCACCTGGGCAGCGATGACCGCATCGAGCTCTCGAATCGCCGTGCGAGGGATGGCGACACTCTCCTTCGTCCCCATGGCGGTCGCGACCGATGCAACTTGCGAAATGCGACGCCCAAGCCGGTGCGACAGCATGAAGGCGGCGAGCATCGCGAGCAGCAGCATCAGGAATCCCCCGGCTCCCACGGTCCACAGGGACTGGCGCGCCGGAGCGTCCAGAACCTCATCGGGAACCCCCATCACGATGGTCCAGCCGAAGCCGTCGACCGGATGGAAGTACCGGACCAGAGCCGTGCCTTCCTTGGACTTTCCATGGTTGATGCCGCTCGACCGATTGGAGATGAAATCCAGCGTCTCCTGAGAGGCCACCTGTCCGACATACTGTTCGGCTGACCGGTTGCGGGCAATGATACGGCGCTGCCCATCGAGCACCGAGACGATCCATTGGTCCGGCAACCCTTGGGCGGCAAGCACCGCATTCAGCCGCGACGATTCGAATACCAGCCTGAGCGCCGATCCGGCCATCGCACCGTCCACCAGGGGCAGATTGATGGCGACGACATACGTCCCCGATATGTTGCTCTGGTAGAGATCGGAAACCACCGGCCTGCCCGCTTTGACAGCCTGGACTGCCGATAGGCTCTCTCCGGATTGGGGAAGAGGTGCGCCAAAATCGAGGCGGGTGTTGAAGACGATTCGTCCGCTGGCGTTTACAATAGCCACCGTTCCTG
The DNA here is from genome assembly GCA_046570145.1 of Alphaproteobacteria bacterium. Classification (GTDB taxonomy): domain Bacteria; phylum Pseudomonadota; class Alphaproteobacteria; order Azospirillales; family Azospirillaceae; genus Azospirillum. Next base: position 5,339 of record JBKHVJ010000193.1, on the reverse strand, counting down.
CCAAAGACTGCCGACGCAGAAAGTCCTTCGCCTCACGGTGGAAGCCGGCCAGATCGCCGCGTGCCAACTCGCCGCTGCTCGCCAGCGCGTTCAATGTCATGACACCACCAAGCAGCATTTGCTCGACGGCGTTCGACAGAGCTTCCGTGCGCTGGACCAACTGGGTGATCTCACCATTTCTCTGATCTTCCGCCATGCGATTGACGACGAAGGCCGCAAACAGCACCATGGGAAGCGCTGAAATAAGCGTCAGCGTAAGCAGAAAAATCCAAATCGGTCTCGATGGCGCTCCGAAAAGCAAATTCAAGAGCAATTCCTCATGATATAGGAATTTTATATTCTATTATGAATTGCCACGATCATGTAGTTGGACAATCGTTCTACTCCGGCATTGTGGCGAATTCCGAGGGCCTAGAGCACAGTGTCTTTCGGCAGCTTGGGCGACGGGGCAAGAAGCACCCGTTAAAGAGGCGACACTTCAGGTTGAGAAGACACCCCTGCGCACGCGGCGATTGAAACCTGCAGGACCCGAGCAGCCGATCTTCTTCAACTGCCGGGTCAGACAAAGGAGCTGCTGGGCTCGTTGCTGGCCCTCATGGGCATGGAGCCGACGGTTCCCGAGCACACCACGGTCAATCGACGCACGGCGCGCATGGTGTCGGCCGGCTTCAGCTCGGACGTCCGCTGCTGGCCACCGAGCCGAAACGACAGTCGGCGAACGGTGGTCGGCTTCACCATTCTGAACCGGATGAGCCATCAAGCACGCCCGAACTTCGTCGGTGTCGCCTGACCGACACACATGTAAAGCATTGGTGCATCCATCCGAATGCAGATGCACCAACATCTGCGGAAAATACTATATAATATGTACCGTCAAGCCAAGAAAACCCAATCAGGGAATGTAAACGTTCCGGAGTCTGCTGTTAACAAATTGGCAAGATCGCAAGAGCATCCTTGAACCCATGCGCGATGCCAGCACAGTGCATGGAGGGGAGCAATGATGCCGACCGTACTGGTCATCGACGACGAGGATATGGTTCGTCTGGTTCTGCGGCAGTTCCTCGAACGCCAAGGCATGGAGGTCATCGAGGCGCAGGACGGTGACGAGGGCCTGCGTCTGTTCCGCGCGCATCGCATCGACCTGGTCATTTGCGACCTGATCATGCCGCGGGCCGATGGCATCGGCACCATCATGCACATCCGGCGGATCGCGCCGAAAATGAAGATCATCGCCATATCCGGCGGCGGTCGAAGCCACGCCATGGAACTGCTGAAGGTCGCGGAGGAAATGGGGGCGGATCATGCACTTGGGAAACCGTTCACGCGGGACCAGCTGACCGCCGCCATCGCAACCTGCCTGCCCAATCACCCCCACCCCGGCTCCCCGCCTTCGTCGAGGTTGCGGTCCTAGAGGAAACGATAATGCTCAGCCTGTCCTTGGGGGAAAAGCTGCGGAATTGGTTCGCCGAGGAACAGCCGGTCACCACTGCGCGCCCGGCGAAAGCGACCCCGACCGGGCCCGACATGGAGCACCTGCAGTCCCTGGAGCGCCGGTTGCAGAGCCTGCTGGCGCAGCCGCAGCTGCTGTCCGCCGGCCGCGTCCATATGCTGAATTTCGACCGGCTTCGCGAAGGCCTCGGTACCGCCTGGGAGGACCTGCGCGACCGCGTCCATGCCGCCGCCGACCGCATCATCAACCGCCTCATCGCCGAGCAGGACGTTCAGTTCCGAACCGGAGACGGCGAATACATCATCGTCTTCGCCACGCTGAACCGGCAGGCCGCCACACTGGTCTGCGCCAAGATCGCCGAGGAGCTCCACCGGCTGTTCCTGGGCGATCCCAATCTGGCCGACATCAAGGTCGCGACGGCGGTCGGGCTGCTGGACGGCAAGATCCTGTACGAACATGCGTCGGTCGCCGAACTGCTGGCCAACATCGACCAGACCGCCGATCCCGGCGGAGCCGACAACGCCGGCGCCGCGCCCGCAGCCACACCCCAGCCCGCCGAACCGGTCTTGGTCCAACTGCCGGAGCCACGCAAGCTTCAGCTGTCACAGGGCGAACTGGCGCAGATCAGCACCATGTTCCGCCCGCTCTGGGATGTCGGGCGGCAGGTCATCTCCACCTACATGTGCACACCGGTCCGCCGCTTTCCGGACGGGTCGGCGGTCGAGGGAATCGCCGCCCTCGCGGCGATCACCGATCCGCAGCAACTCGCCAAGATCAACATCGACACCCTGATCGATACGGTCGAAATCCTGGACGAGTTGTTCCGCAACAAATTCCGGCTGATGGTGTCGGTCCCGGTCTGTTTCGAGACGCTGGCGGCGCGGCGCACTAGGCAGGAGTACATCACGGTCTGCCAGTCGGTGCCGGATTACCTGCGCCAGTTCCTGAGCTTCGAGTTCCTGCGCTTCCCGGCTGGCGTTCCCAACGGCCGCATGACCGAACTGGTCAACGAGATGCGTCCCTTCTGCCGCTGGTCGTTCCTCCGGGTGGAGTTCAGGCAGCAGAGCTTCACCAGCCTGGCCGGGACCGGGCTGACCGGGCTGACCACGCTGGTGCCGTCCGACCGGGCGGCCGAGGCCCGGACCATGGAGGACCTGAACAACTTCGTCGCGTCCGCCGAGCGGGCGAACCTGCGCACCTGCGTGGTCGGCGTCGCCTCCACCAGTCTGGCGATCGCGGCGCGCGCGGCGGGAACCACCCTGATCGCCGGTGACCGCATCGGTCGCGCCGAGGAGATTCCGCAGCACATGCTGCGCTTCCGCTGGCAGGACCTGTTCCTGCGGGACACTCCCCGGTAGCGGACGGGGCCGGAGCTTGCGCACCCAACGACGGGAGATTCGGCGATGCCCTTCACGACCGGATGCTCGAACGCGGCCATCAGGACGCTCACCCTCGCCGCCGCTGACCTGACCCCCGACGCCCTGGCGCCGTTGGCGTTCGCCGGCGACGCCACGGCGCTCGTCCTCGGCTTCGTCTCGCCGGAGCTGTCCTTCGCCGAAGTCGCGCGCAGCCTGCGCGCGGCGCTGGACACCGGAACCCCCTTGATCCTGGTGTCCACCGCCGGGGAACTGTGCTCGGGAACTCCGGGCGGACTCTACGACCCCGGCGCCGGCGATCGCAACATCATCGTTCTGCAGGCGTTCAGCCGCGACCTGTTCGCGGAAGTCAGCCTCCACACCGTTCCGTTGCACAGTGAAGACGTCCGGTCGGGCGACATCCGATTGAGCCACGACCAGCGTATCGCCGCCATCCGGCGGGAGTTGGACGCTGTCACGCCGTCCTTCCCGCTCGACTGCCACGACAGCTTGGCGCTGCTGTTCATCGACGGCCTGTCGGCCAGCGAGAGTTGCCTGATGGAAGCGGTCTACGCCACCGGCCGCTTTCCGGTGCTGTTCGTCGGCGGCTCGGCGGGCGGGCGGCTGGATTTTAGGAACACGTGGCTGTTCGACGGTGACCGGATTCTGGAGAACCACGCCGTCATCGCCTTCGTGAGGATGGCGGCGGACAAGCGCTATGGCGTCTTCAAGTCCCAGAATTTCCAGAAGACCGCGATCTCCTTCACCATCCTCGACTGCGACCCGATCCGCCGCACCGTCTCCAGCGTCATCGACCCGGACAGCCTGGAGGTGGTCGGCTTCATCGACGCGCTGTGCCGGAGCCTGGGATGCCGGCAGGAGGACCTGGAACGCCAGTTGATCTCCCACACCTTCGCCGTCGACCTTGACGGCGGGCTGTTCGTCCGTTCGATCGCCGAGATCGACCATGCCACCGGCAAGGTATCCTTCTTCTGCGACATCGATTCCGGCGACGAACTGTTCCTGATCGAAGCGACCGACTTCGTCGAACAGACCAGAGCCGACTTCGCCGAGTTCCTCGATGGCAAACCCGAACCGATCGGCGGCATCCTCAACGATTGCGTCCTACGACGCCTGAACAACGTCCCCAACCTCCCCCGGCTGACCGTGTTCGACGATATCCCGGTTGCTGGCTTCTCGACCTTCGGCGAGATCCTGGGGATCGCCGTCAACCAGACCCTGTCGGCGGTCCTGTTCTTCACCGACGACCGCACAGGCGGATTCCGTGACGACTACGCCAGCCGCTTCCCGGTCCATTACGCCAGCTTCCAGAACTATTTCAGCCGGGCCCGCAGCAATCGGCTGCGCATGCTCAACCGGCTGCGGCAGCGCCTGATCCAGAACCTCGTCAGCCGCGACGACACCGCCACGGCGCTTTACGGCCGGGTCGAACAGATCGGAAGCTACACGGCACAGATTGCATCGGACGGCGCGGACACCCTCAACTCGACGGTGGTCGAACTCCTCACCGCGGTCCGTCAGGCGACGGAAGAGCGGGAGGCGGTGAACGAGGTGTTGAGCGCCCGCGAATCCGAACTGCGCCGCGCCGAGGAGCGGCGGGAAGCGGCGGAAACCCGCATGTTGCTGGAGGCGCAACTGCAACAGGCGCAGAAGCTGGAGGCGCTGGGCTGCCTGGCCGGGGGGCTGGCGCATGAGATCAACAACATGCTGCAGCCGATTATCGGCCTGACGGAACTGGTCATGGACGACGTACCGCCGGACAGTCAGGCCCGACGCAACCTCGCATCGGTGATCGAGGCCGCACAGCGGGCAAAGCGCATCACCCAACAGGTCCTGACCTTCAGCCGCTCCGATCATGGACGCAACGGCCCCCTGAAACTGGCCGACGCGGTCCGCAGCACGGCCGACATGGCCAATGTGCTGGTCCCGCGCCAAGTCCGCCTGATTTGGCGGATCGAGGCGGAGGATGTGGTGGTCCATGCCGACGAAACGCAGGTGGCGCAAGTCCTCATCAACCTCATCCACAACGCCGTCGACGCGCTGGGCAGTGGCGGGGGCGAGGTCGAAATCCGGCTCGGCACCGTTGGCCCAGGCGAAACTATGGAAGGCGCCTGGCCAAAGCCGACTGAACGTTGCGCCATTCTGTCGGTAAGCGATGCCGGGTGCGGCATGGACGGGCCGACGCTGAAGCGCGTCTTCGACCCGTTCTTCACCACCAAGGCTGTCGGCGAGGGAACCGGGCTGGGGATGCCTGTTGTGCACGGCATCGTCACCAATTGGGGCGGCCACATCACCGTCGACAGCACCGCGGGCGTCGGCACCACCATATGCATCCTGCTGCCGGCGCTGCAGGACGTACCGGACGAAGGAAGCGCTCCGGTCGGCGTGGCGAACGAAGGCCCTGTGACTTCTTCACTTGGCACAACCGCAACCACAATCACGCCGTGACCGGCCTGATAACCCAGGGTCAGCATGCCTGGAAACGAGAAGCCCGCCGAGCGTGAGCTCGGCGG
>JBKHVJ010000192.1:0-19366 GCA_046570145.1 Alphaproteobacteria bacterium | reverse complement strand
CTCGCCCGCCAGATGGATGTAGGCCTGGGAACCGGGGCAGCGCATGTCATAGATCAGCACCGGCTTGCCGTGCGACGGCGCCTCGGAGACCTTGACGTTGCGCGGGATCACGGTGTCGTACACCTTCTCCCCGAAGAAGCCACGAACGTCCGCTGCCACCATGTCCGACAGGTTGTTGCGCTTGTCGAACATGGTCAGCACGACGCCGTGGATGTCGAGGTTCGGGTTGAAGGCGCGCTTCACCCGCTCGATGGTGCGGACCAGATGGCTGAGACCCTCCAGCGCGTAGAACTCGCACTGCAGGGGAACCATCACCGCATGCGAGGCGACCAGCGCGTTCAGCGTCAACAGACCCAACGCCGGCGGGCAGTCGATCAGGACATAGTCATATTCGAGCGCACTGTTGGCGACCGCCTCGCGCAGGCGGAACTCGCGCCGCTCGGCGCCGACCAGTTCAATCTCCGCACCCGACAGGTCGACCGACGAGGTGATGATCGACAGATTCGGGACGGAGGATGGGGTGGCGGCATCCTCCAGCGACACATCGTCGAACAGCACGTCATAGATGCCGACGCGGCGGTCCGAGCGCGGAATGCCGAGGCCGGTGGACGCGTTGCCCTGCGGATCGAGGTCGATCACCAGCACCCGCTTGCCGATGACGGCGAGTGCGGTGGCGAGGTTGATCGTCGTCGTGGTCTTGCCCACGCCGCCCTTCTGGTTTGCAATTGCAACCACTCGGGCAAGGGGACGGGTGACGGCAGACATGGCAGCCTCTCGGGAGTCCGGTTGGCGGGAAGAGGGCGGGGGAACAACAGTGTCAGGCACGGTCTTCACGCACGCTCAAGGTGACTCACACGCAGGATGGTTCCGCTCGGATCGGTCCGGCTGTCAAATCGCTCGGATTCCATTGTCCAATATTGCGTGGTGGCGGTCAATTCGTCGTCCAGCGCCGCACCTTTCAGGAACAGGCACTTGCCGCGCGATCCGATGAACGGATGGGCCCAGGCGAAGAGGTCGGCCAGCGATGCCAACGCCCGGGCGGTGACGACATCGGCCTCGATTCCGGTGACGGTCTCGATCCGCCTGGTGTGGACGGTGACCGGCGCCTCGCAGACGCGGGCGACCTCGCGGAGGAAGGCACATTTGCGCACATCGCTCTCGATCAGATGCACCTGGGGCACACCGAGAATGGCGAGCACCAGACCGGGGAAACCGGCACCGCTGCCGAGATCGACCAGCACCCGCGTACCCTCCGGCAACAGCGGAAAGAGCTGGGCGGAGTCGAGGAAGTGACGATTCCAGGCATCGGGCAAGGTGGAGGGGCCGACCAGATTGATCTTCGGCTGCCACTTGCGCAGCAGCCCCTCATAGGCGATCAGACGGTCGAGTGTTTCACGTGAAACACCCGTGGCTTCCTGAAACCCGACGGCATCGAACCCGCTCATTCCGCAGCCACCCCGGATGACGCCACATCACGACGCTTCACATGACGGAGCAGCGCAACCAGAGCCGCCGGGGTCATGCCCGGAATGCGGGCCGCCGCCCCCAGCGTCGCCGGGCGAGCTTGGCGCAGCTTCTGGCGAATTTCAGCGGACAAGCTGCCGATGCCGTCGACATCCAGATCATCCGGCAGGGCGAGGGACTCGTCCTTACGGAAGGCGCGGATATCGGCCTCTTGCCGGCCGAGATAGCCGGCATATTTGCCGTCGATCTCCAGTTGCTCGGCGATCTCCGGCGCGATCTCGCCCAGTTCCGGCCACAGGCGGGCGAGGGCGGCGAGATCGATGTCGGGGTAGCGCAGCAGGTCGGCGGCCGAGCGGCGCACACCGTCCTGATTGACCGCGACACCCTGACGGGCCAACTCGGCCGGCGTCGCTTGCAGCGAGGCGACCAAAGCACGACCGGCGGAGAGCGCCGCGCTCTTGGCGGCAAAGACATCCCGACGTTCCGAACCGACGCAGCCGATGGCGACTCCCTTGTCGGTCAGCCGCTGGTCGGCATTGTCGGCGCGCAGCAGGAGCCGGTATTCGGCGCGCGAGGTGAACATGCGGTAGGGCTCGTTGGTGCCCCGGCCGATCAAGTCGTCGATCAGCACGCCGATATAGGCGTCGGCACGGTCGAGAACGAAGCCGTCACCGTTGCCGCCTGCTGCCAGGGCAGCGTTGATGCCTGCCATCAAGCCCTGGGCCGCAGCCTCTTCATAACCGGTGGTGCCGTTGATCTGGCCGGCCAGGAACAGGCGCGGAGCCCGGCGGGTCTCCAGGGTCGGCTTCAGTTCGCGCGGATCGACATAGTCGTATTCGATGGCGTAGCCGGGACGGATCATCACCACCTTCTCAAGCCCCGGCATGCTGGCGAGAATGCCGAGCTGCACGTCACGGGGCAGGGAGGTGGAGATGCCGTTCGGATAAACGGTGGGATCGTCCAGCCCTTCCGGCTCGAGGAAGATCTGGTGCTTCTCCTTCTCGGCGAAGCGGACGACCTTGTCCTCGATGGACGGGCAATAGCGCGGACCGGTGCCGGTGATCTGGCCGGAATACATCGGGGCGCGATGCAGATTGGCGCGGATCAGCGCATGGGCCTCCGGCGTCGTCCAGGTGATCGCGCAATCGATCTGCGGCGTGTCTATCCGCTCTGTCATATAGGAGAAGGGCGGGGGTGGCATGTCGCCCGGCTGCTTCTCCAGCGCGTCCCAATCGATGGTGCGGCCGTCGAGCCGCGGCGGCGTGCCGGTCTTCAGCCGGCCGAGCGGGAAGCCCAGCCGGGCAAGAGTCTCGGACAGGCCGATGGAAGGCGCCTCGCCGACCCGGCCGGCGGGGGTGCGCTCCTCGCCGATGTGGATCAGGCCGCGCAGGAAGGTTCCGGTGGTCAGCACCACCGCACCCGCAAGGATGGACTCGCCGGACCCGGCGACGACACCGGTGATGCGCTGCTCAGCATCGACGATCAGATCTTCGGCGCCGCCGGCTTCGATGAACAGGTTCTCCTGCTCGGCCAGCAGCGACTGCATCGCCTGACGATAGAGCTTGCGGTCGGCCTGGGCGCGTGGACCGCGGACGGCGGGTCCCTTGCTGCGGTTCAGGATACGGAACTGGATGCCGCCGCGGTCGATGGCCTTCGCCATCACGCCGTCCAGCGCATCGATCTCCCGCACCAGATGGCCCTTGGCCAAACCGCCGATGGCGGGGTTGCAGGACATCTCGCCGATGGTTTCGACCTTGTGGGTCAACAGCAGCGTGCGCGCACCCATGCGCGCGGCCGCCGCAGCCGCCTCACAGCCGGCGTGACCGCCGCCGACAACGATGACATCATAGCTTCGCATGTGCGGGACCATAGCGGAATGGCGCCGGGGATCCAAGAGGCGGGGCAGGGACAAGTGAGATGAGCGGTTGTCGGATATCCCCTCCCCATTCGCTGTTTCACGTGAAACACGCGCTCACTTCCCAATGCAGAAGTCCCGGAAGATCACCTCCAGCAAATCCTCCACATCCACCCGGCCGGTGATGCGTCCCAGCGCCCGGCTGGCGAGCCTCACATCCTCCGCCGCCAATTCGGGAAGCGGCGCGTCCAGCGCCCGCAGCAGCGACTCCCTGCACTCGATCAGTGCCGCCCGATGACGCGCGCGGGTCAGGGAAGGTGCGCTGCCGATGGCGAGACGGTCGGCGCTGAACGCGGTCAATTGTTCCTCCAGCGCCTTCAACCCGGCACCGGTGTAGGCGGAGACCAGGATCGGGGACAGATCAGGCCGCAGGTCGGTGGCCGTGCCGAGGTCGGTCTTGTTGAACACCACCACCGTGTCCCGGTCGATCAGGTCCAACGTCGCCGGGTCGAGGTCGGGCAGGGTGGTCGCGTCGAACACCGCCACCTTCACGTCGGCGCGGGCCGCCCGGTCACGGGCGCGACGGATGCCTTCCTCCTCGACCTCGTCGGCGGCGGCCTCGCGCAGACCGGCGGTGTCGGCCAACACGACCGGATAGCCACCGAGGTCGAGATGCACCTCGATGATGTCGCGGGTGGTGCCGGCGCGCGCGGAGACGATGGCGGCGTCACGGCGGGCGAGTGCATTCAGCAGACTGGACTTGCCGGCGTTCGGGGCGCCAACGATGGCGATGTGCAGGCCCTCACGCAGCCGTTCGCCCCGGCCACCGTCGTTGAGATGTGCCGCGATCTCTTCGGCCAGTCCGGCGATCACCGGTCGGACCGCATCGGTCACACCGCCCGGCAGATCATCCTCGGCGAAATCGATGTCCGCCTCGATATGGGCCAGCGCCCTGGTCAGCCGCTCCCGCCAGCCGTCGTAGAGTTTGCCGAGCGCGCCCTCCATCTGCCGCAAGGCTTGGCGGCGTTGCGCGGTGGTCTCGGCATCGATCAGGTCGGCAACCGCCTCGGCCTCCGTCAGGTCGAGCTTGCCGTTCTCGAAGGCGCGGCGGGTGAACTCACCGGGTTCGGCCAGCCGCAGGCCGGGCAGGGTGGCGAGCGCCTCGATCACGCCGGTGACGACGGCGCGTCCGCCATGCAGATGCAGCTCCACCACATCCTCGCCGGTGAAGCTGGCAGGTGCGGTGAAGCGCAGGACCAGAGCATCGTCGAGCGCGTCACCGCTGCGCGGATCGCGCAGCTTGGTCAGCACGGCACGGCGGGGTGCGGGCAGAGGGCGGCCGGTCAGCGCAGCGAGGGCGGATCCGGCCTCGGGTCCCGAAATGCGAACCACCGCCACACCGGATCGGCCGGGGACGGTAGCGAGCGCGTAGATGGTGGTGAACATCGGAGTGGGTCAGCCGCGCTGCTCGGGCCGCAGCTCCCGCTGCTCCGTCGTCAGCATCAGCCGCTCCACGCGGCGGCCTTCGACCAGATGGGTCTGCAGGATGTCGTCGATATCGGCGGTGCTGTGGTAGGTGTACCAGACGCCTTCCGGATAGATCACCAGAGTCGGGCCCAGTTCGCAGCGGTCGAGGCAGCCGGCGGAGTTGATGCGCACCTTGCCGTCGAAACCGAGTTCACGGGCGCGGGCCTTCATATAGTCGCGCAGCTTCTCCGAACCGTGGGCGGCGCAGGATCCGCGCTTGTGCCCGTCGGGGCGGCGGTTGGTGCAGCAAAAGACGTGGGCTTCGAAATACTGCCGCTGAGAATCGATTGGCTGTTCGGTCACTTTCTTCCTTCCTGCCCCAGGGCCGACGCCATCTGGGACCAAAACATCTTCTGCATCTGCTCCATGCCTTGAAGGCCGGCGGGAAGCCAGGTCTTCAGCATGGTCTCCGGGTCCATGGCCTGGAGGTTCGCACGCATCCGCTCCTGGATCTCGTGCATCATGGCATCCTGCATCGGCTTCACGTCGGGCAGGCCCAGGAAGTGCCGGGCCTCGTCCGGGGTGCAGTCGATGTCGACGGTGATTTTCATGGGACCCCCTCCGGAACCCGGGGCCGGGCGCCGGTAGAGGCGCCGGTCCAGGCATTGGCCGTGTTGATTTTGGGGTTGAGCGCCGCGGCGGCTCATGCCCCACTATACAGATAGGATGCACTGGCGCAACGCCACCCCGGCGCCACCTATTGATTCACGACACACCAACAGATCGGACACCGCCATGCCCGCCACTACGTTGGGCGCGAACCTGCTAGGCCGGGAGACGAGCCCCTATCTGCTCCAGCACAAGGACAACCCGGTGCATTGGATGCCTTGGGGACATGATGCCTTCGCCCGCGCAAAGGCGGAGAACAAGCCGGTGCTGCTGTCGATCGGCTATGCCGCCTGCCACTGGTGCCACGTGATGGCGCATGAGAGCTTCGAGAATTCGGAGATCGCCGGGCTGATGAACGAGCTGTTCATCAACATCAAGGTGGACCGGGAGGAGCGGCCGGATCTCGACACCATCTATCAGTCGGCACTGGCTCTGCTGGGGCAACAGGGCGGCTGGCCCCTGACCATGTTCCTGACCCCGGATGCGGAGCCCTTCTGGGGCGGCACCTATTTCCCGCCGGCACCGCGTTATGGCCGCGCCGGCTTCCCCGACGTGCTGCGCGGCATCGCGGGCACCTTTGCCCAGGAACCGGACAAGGTCGGAAAGAACGTCGACGCGCTGAAATCGGCCCTTGCAGGAATGGGAGAGAACCGGTCGGCCGGTGCGGTCGACGCCGCGGTGCTGGATCAGGTGGCGCAACGGCTGCTGCGGGAAGTCGATCCGATCCATGGCGGAATCGGCAGCGCGCCGAAGTTCCCGCAGGTGCCGCTGTTCGAACTGCTGTGGCGGGCTTGGCAGCGTACCGGGCGTGAACCGTTCCGCGAGGCGGTGACCCACACGCTGGCCAACATGGCGCAGGGCGGAATCTACGATCATCTCGGCGGCGGCTTCGCCCGCTATTCGGTCGATGAACGCTGGCTGGTGCCGCATTTCGAGAAGATGCTCTACGACAACGCGGAGCTGCTGGACCTGATGACGCTGGTCTGGCAGGAGACGCGCGACCCGCTGCTGGAAACCCGCATCCGCGAGACGGTCGGCTGGCTGCTGCGCGAGATGATCGCCGATGGTGGCGGCTTCGCCGCGACGCTGGACGCCGACAGCGAAGGCGAGGAGGGACTCTTCTATATCTGGAAGGAGGAGGAGGTCGACCGGCTGCTGGCCCCCGCGCTGGGTGCCGACGGGTTGGCGACGTTTAAGCGCGTTTACGAGGTGCTGCCCCAGGGCAACTGGGAAGGCGTCACCATCCTGAACCGGCTGGGCGGCCTGTCACTGGCCGACGACGCCACCGAGACGACGCTTGCGAAGGGGCGGGAGATTCTGCTGCGGGCGCGGGCCAAGCGGGTGCGGCCGGGTTGGGACGACAAGGTGCTGGCCGACTGGAACGGCCTGATGATCGCCGCACTGACCCATGCCGCCCTGGCGCTGGACGAGCCGGAGTGGCTGGATGCCGCTGGCCGCGCCTTCGCCTTCGTCCGCGACCGGATGGATAGGAACGGGCGGCTCTGCCACAGCTGGCGGCACGGGCAGGGCAAGCACACGGGCATGCTAGACGACTACGCCCACATGGCGCGCGCCGCCCTGGCACTGCACGAGGCGACCGGGGACCCGGCGGCGCTCGATCAGGCCAAGCTTTGGGTGGCGGCGCTCGACGCCCACTTCTGGGACGACGTCAACGGCGGCTATTTCTTTACCGCCGACGATGCGGAAGGGCTGATCGTCCGCACCAAGACCGCCTACGACAACGCCACCCCCAGCGGCAACGGCACCATGCTGGCGGTGCTGGCCACCCTGTTCCAGCGCACCGGCGAGGATGCGTATCGCGAGAGGTCGGAGGCGCTCGCCGCCGCCTTCTCCGGCGAGTTGACGCGCAACTTCTTCCCGTTGACCACCTTCCTGAACTCCGTCGAGCTGATGACGGCACCGCTGCAGATCGTCATCGTCGGCCCACCCAAGGCGGCGGAGACGGAGGCGTTGCGCCGCACCGTGTTCGACCATTCGCTGCCCAACCGCATCCTGACCGTGCTGGCCCCGGGGGCGGATCTGCCCGCCAATCATCCGGCACAGGGGAAGGGGATGCGCGACCGGTCGGCCACCGCCTATGTCTGCCGCGGCATGACCTGTTCGGCGCCGGTGACGGCGGCGGCGGATCTGGCCGCTCTTCTGGCAACGAATTGCTGACCTTTGGGGAGGAAACCATGGCGCGTCTTTCCATCGACAGCCCGCTGGGGCCCCTGATGCTGACCGGTGACGGATCCGCCCTGACCTCGGTCGGCTGGGGCCGCTTCGACCATGACGAACCCGATGCGGTGCTGGTAGAAGCGGCGCGCCAGTTGGCGGCTTATTTCGATGGCCGCCTCCATCGTTTCGACCTGCCGCTGAAGCCGGCCGGCACCCCGTTCCGCCAGAGCGTTTGGGATGCGATGCTGGCGATCCCCTATGGCGGCACCGCGACTTATGGCGGGATGGCGAAGATGTTGGGCAGCGCGCCACGCGCGGTCGGCGGCGCTTGCGGCGCCAACCCGATCCCCATCGTCATCCCCTGCCACCGGGTGCTGGCCAGCGGCGGAGCGCCCGGCGGCTATTCCGGCCATGGCGGGCTGGACACCAAGGCGTGGCTGCTGGCGCTGGAACGCCGGCATGCCGGCGTGGGGCAGGGCAACGGCGCGGCGGCGGAACAGTTCGCACTGCTGTAAGGCTCACGCAAAAAGCCAACGATCAACGACAAGGGAAACCAAGCCACCATGGTTCATGCGATCCGCATCCACGAACACGGCGGGCCGGAGGTTCTGCGCTGGGACGAGATCGAGGTGGGAGAGCCCGGTCCCGCTCAGGTGCGCATCCGGCAGACGGCGGTCGGGCTGAACTACATCGACACCTATCACCGCTCCGGCGCCTACAAGCTGCCGGATCTGCCTGCGGTGATCGGCATGGCCGGCACCGGCGTGGTCGAGGCGCTGGGGCCGGACGTCACCACCCTGAAGATCGGCGACCGCGTCGGCTACGCCATGTCGCTCGGCGCCTATGCCGAGAGCCGCCTGATCGCTGCCGACCGGCTGGTGCCGCTGCCGAGCTGGCTCGACGAACAGGCGACGGCGGCCACGCTGCTGCAGGGTTTGACCGCGCAGTATCTGCTGCGCAGCACCTATGCGGTGCAGCCCGGCGACACCATCCTGGTGCAGGCCGCCGCCGGCGGGGTTGGGCTGCTGCTGTGTTCCTGGGCGAAGCACCTGGGCGCCACCGTGATCGGCACCGTCGGCTCGGAGGAGAAAGCCGAGCTGGCGAAAGCCCATGGCTGCCATCACACCATCGACTACACGCGCGAGGATTTCGTTACCCGGGTGAAGGAGCTGACGGACGGGCAGGGCGTGCCGGTGGTCTATGACGGCGTCGGCAAGACGACCTTCCTCAAGGGGCTGGACTGTCTGCGGCCGCGCGGGCTGATGGTGCTGTTCGGCGCCGCGTCGGGCGCACCGGCGCCGCTGGATCTGGGGCTGCTGGCGGCGAAGGGGTCGCTGTATGTGACGCGGCCGACGCTGGCGACCTACACCGCCAAGCGGGAGGATCTGATGGCCTCGGCCGCGGAGCTGTTCGATGCGGTGAAGAATGGCGGGGTGACGTTCACGGTCAACCAGCGCTTCGCGCTGAAGGACACCGCCGAGGCGCACCGGGCACTGGAAGCGCGGGCGACCACGGGCTCGACGGTTCTGGTTCCTTAAGACTTGGGTCGGGGGGCGACGAGCCGGATCCGCCCCCCTTACTCCACCGCCCAAAGCGGGTTCTTGATCTTCTTCAGCATCTCCGCATGGGCCGCGGCCTCGTCGTCGCTGACGGCAAAGACGCGGGCTTCGCGGAAGGGGCGGTCGATGCGCACCGGGCCGGCAGCACCGCCCTTCGATGCCGGAGCGCCGGCGAAGGACAGGCCTGTCTGCCGGCCGCCCAGCAGCTCCAGATAGACTTCGGCCAGCAGCTGCGCGTCGAGCAGCGCGCCGTGCAGGGTGCGGTTGGAGTTGTCGACGCCGAAGCGCTTGCACAGCGCATCCAGGGTGGCGGGTGAGCCGGGGAACTTCTGCCGGGCCATCAGCAGCGTGTCGATGGCGCGATCCTTCGGCATCACCGGATAGCCGGCGATCTTCAGCTCCCAGTTCAGGAAATGCATGTCGAAGGCGGCGTTGTGGATCACCAGCGGTGAATCGCCGATGAAGGCGACGAAGTCGGCGGCGACGTCGTTGAACAGCGGCTTGTCGGCCAGGAACTCCGTGCTCAGCCCATGGACGGCGAAGGCCTCCGGCGGCATGTCGCGTTCGGGGTTGAGGTAGACGTGGAAGCGCTCACCGGTGGCAAGGTGGTTGACCAGCTCGATGCAGCCGATCTCGACCAGCCGGTGACCCTCCTCCGGCTTGAAGCCCGTGGTTTCGGTGTCGAGAACGATTTCACGCATGATGGGTCTGCCCTGGTTGATAACCGCGCGGCGGCCAGTGCCTGCCCGGCCGCCTTGCCACATCCCGCACAATGCCCTGAAGCGCCCGCCGCGTCACCAGCCGACCGGCCCCGGTCGGCACGACATAGTCGGCTCGCCGTCGCTTCTCCCCGTCCGACATCTGGCGAGCAAGAATGCCGGCGAACTTCTCGGCCGTCATGCCGGGCCGGGCCAGCACGCGGGCACGCTGGATGGCGAAGGGTGCGGAAACGACGACGGTCGCATCGACCCGGCGCTCGCCGTGGGTCTCGAACAGCAGCGGGATGTCCAGCACGGCGATCTTCGCACCACGGCGTGCCGCACGGGCGAGGAAGTCGCGCTGCGCCGCCTGCACCATCGGGTGCAGGATGGATTCCAGCCGCTTCAGCGCATCCGGATCACGGAACACCGCGGCGCCGAGCGCCGGCCGGCTGACCGCTCCGTCGATCACCACGCCGGGGAAGGTGGCATCGATGACCGGCACCGCCCGGCCTCCGCGGCCGAGCAACCCGTGCACCACGGCATCGGAATCGCAGACAGGGGCGCCCATCGCCTGCAGCATGCGGGCGGCGGTGCTCTTGCCCATGCCGATGGAGCCGGTCAGGCCCAGCACGATCATGGCCGTGCCTCAGCCTGCCAGGACGAAGCGGGTCAGTTCCGCCGTCACCTGCGGCTCGACGCCGAACCAGGCCTTGAAGCCTGGGCGCGCCTGGTGCAGCAGCATGCCGACACCGCCGGCCACCGGATTGCCGCGCGCCTTGGCCTCGGCGAGGAGCGCGGTTTCCAGCGGCACATAGACGATGTCGTTGACGAGGGCCGAGCGCGGCAGGGCGCGCAACGGCAGGTCCAGCGCCGGCTGGCCCGCCATACCCTGGGTAGTGGTGTTGACCAGCAGCACGGCACCGTCGAGCGCCGTTTCACGTGAAACCCAATCGACCACCGTCACACCGCCGTTCAGCCCGACCGCGGCCAGATCCGCCGCCAACTCTTCGGCACGGGTGCGGGTGCGGTTGACCAGACGGACCTCCGGTGCGCCTGCGTCCAGCAGGGCGACCACCACGGCGCGGGCGGCCCCGCCGGCGCCGATCACCACGGCCGGACCGCGTTCCGCCGTCCAGCCCGGCTGCTCGGCGCGCAGGTTCTCGATGAAGCCGAAGCCGTCGGTGTTGCCGCCCTCCAGCGCGCCGTCCTCATCCACCACGATGGTGTTGACCGCACCCATGCGCCGCGCGGTCTCGTCCAGCCGGTCGACGGTGCGGAAGGCGATCTCCTTCAGCGGAACGGTGACGTTGCAGCCACGGAAACCCAGGGCGGGCAGGGCACGGATGGCTTGCTCGGCCCGCTCCGGCGCGACCGCCAGCGGAACATAGGCGCCGTCGATCCCATACTGCCGCAGCCAGAATCCGTGAAGCCGGGGAGACCGCGAATGGCTGATCGGCCAGCCCATCACACCGGCGACCCTGGCCTTGCCGCTGATAACCCCACCGCTGTTTGAAGGAACCGCCGTCATTCCCTGCCCACCCCATGCACGCGCAGAAACCCGAGCAGCGGCAAAAGCGGCAGCCCGAGGATGGTGAAGAAATCGCCCTCGACCCGCTGGAACAACTGCGCCCCCAGCCCTTCCAACTGATAGGCACCGACGGAGTGCAGCACGTCGTCGCCGACGCGGTCCAGATAGTCGTCGAGGAAGGGTTCGGAGAAGTTGCGCATGGTCAGGCGGGCGCTGTCGACCTTGTGCCACATCCGTTCGCCGTCGCGCACCACCACGGCGCAGCTGACCAGCCGGTGGGTCTTGCCGCGGAGATCGAGCAACTGGGCGCGCGCCGCGGCCCGGTCGGCCGGCTTGTCGAACCAACGGCCTTCGCATTCCAGCATCTGGTCGGCGCCGACCACCAGCGCGCCGGGATGGCGGCGGGTGATGCGCTGGGCCTTCAATTCGGCCAGGGCCTCGGCGACCGCGTCTGCCGGCACGCCCTCCGCCCGGCCGGCGGCCTTCACCTCGTCCTCGTCCACCAGCGGCTTGTCGAGGATGGCGCTGACCCCGGCCTGCTCCAGCATCGCCGCCCGCGTACGCGAGCCGGATGCCAGCACCAGCAGGGGCGCGCTCACGTCTTCTTCCCTTCGGGGCTGAAATTGGCGCTCTGGCGCCGGGCCAGCAGCATCATGATCTCTGCGGCCGTCTCTTCGATGGAACGGCGGGAGACGTCGATCACCGGCCAACCGCGCCGGCTGAACAGGCGCCGCGCCTCCTGCACCTCGGAGCGCACCAACTCGGGATCGGCGTAACTGGAGCCTTCACCCTGGTTGAGCAGCTTCAGACGGTTGCGGCGGATCTGGACCAGCCGGTCGGGGTCCTTGGTCAGCCCGACGATCAGCGGCCTGGTCAGGAGATCGACCTCGGCAGGCAGCGGGCTGCCGGGCACCAGCGGAATGTTGGCCGCCTTGATCCCGCGGTTGGCCAGATAGATGCAGGTAGGCGTCTTGGAACTGCGCGATACGCCGATCAGAACCACGTCGGCTTCGTGCAGGTCCCAATTCGACTGCCCGTCGTCATGCGACAGGGCGAAATCGACCGCATCGATGCGGCTGAAATACTCGGCGTCCAGAACATGCTGGCGGCCGGGCTGGCGCTGAGATTCCACACCCAGAAAGGCGGCGAGCGCATTGATCAGCGGATCGAGCACGGGGATGCAGGGCACCTGCATCTCGCGACAGAAATCCTGGAGCCGGCGGCGGAGCGTCTCGTCGACCAGCGTGAACATCACCAGCCCGTGATTGTCCCGGATCCCCTCCAGGACGAGGTCGAGCTGACGGTCGGTCCGCACCAGATTCCAGAAATGCTCGATCGGCCGAACGTCGTCGAACTGGATGACGCAGGCCCGCGCCACGCTGTTGATGGTCTCGCCCGTCGCATCGGACACGAGATGTAGGTGGAACTCTTTCATCCGTCCCCAACATTCTGTGGAGAACCCGGCCCAGATCTGTGGACAACCGGATCCGCCTGCGTTTCGTCCCGACCGGGGGACTCCTCCTCCCCGATACGGCCAAGGGGAGAACAACTCCGCCGACCGCTTCGGAAGCTGGGAAGATCCGGCCCCGCCCGCGCTGTTATCCACGGGACTCCCGTTCGTCCAGCTATAGCATTTCCGCCGTTTCCCGCGGTAGTGCTCCGAATCGTCCACAGATCCGCGCACATGTCCGCACAAGCCCCCGGATCTGTGGATAGATTCGCGCTGCCCGGGGATCACCGTTATCCACAGCCATCCACCTCATCCTCTTCCTTTCTCCCTTTAAAAAATATAGTGAAGAAGAGGGGATAAACCCGTCCGAGATTCCGGGGCCGATTCCGTGTTGGAATCGCGGAATCCAGATTCGCAATCAGGGGAACGCACCGCCTTGTCCGCTTCCAGCTCCGCCGTCCAGAATCCGACTTCGAAGTCGCCGCTGAAGCCGATGCTCGCCGCCCTGGCGGGAGAAGTGCGGTCGCGTCCGCCTTTCTGGCTGATGCGTCAGGCCGGCCGCTATCTGCCGGAGTACCGGGAACTGCGGGCGAAGGCGGGCAGCTTCCTGGACCTCTGCTACAATCCGGACTTCGCGGTCGAGGTGACCTTGCAGCCGCTGCGCCGCTACGGCATGGACGCGGCGATTCTGTTCTCCGACATCCTGGTGGTGCCGCACGCCCTGGGCCAGCCGCTGGCCTATCTGGAAGGGGAGGGGCCGAAGCTGGATCCGGTCCGCAATGTCGAGGACCTGAAGCGCCTGTCGCGCGACCGCTTCCATGAGACGCTGGCGCCGGTCTACGAGACGGTGCGCCGGCTCTCCACCGCGATCCCCGAGGATACGACGCTGATCGGCTTCGCGGGGGCTCCCTGGACCATCGCCTGCTACATGGTCGAAGGGGCGGGCTCCAAGGAGTACGCGCATGTGAAGCGCTGGGCCTACGGCGACCCGGTGGGATTCGCCCGGTTGATCGACCTGATCGTGGAGGTCACCGCCGACTACCTCTGCCGCCAGATCGAGGCGGGGGCGGAAACGGTGCAACTGTTCGACAGCTGGGCCGGCGTTCTGCCGGTCGGCGAGTTCCGACGCTGGGTGATCGAGCCGACGCGGCGGATCGTCGCACTGGTGAAGGCCAAGCACCCGAACACGCCGATCATCGGTTTCCCGCGCGGGGCCGGGCACGCCTATGAGGATTATGTCGCCGACGCCGGCGTCGATGCCGTCGGGCTCGACACCACCGTCTCGCCGGTCTGGGCCGCCCGTATGCTGCAGCCCCGCCTGCCGGTACAGGGAAACCTCGATCCGATCATGCTGGCCACCGGGGGCAAGGCGCTGGAGACGGCGACCCACGGCATCCTGGAGGCGTTGGTCGACCGACCCTTCGTGTTCAACCTGGGCCATGGCGTGATCCAGTCCACCCCGCCCGATCATGTGGCGGCGCTGACCCGGATCCTGCGCGACTGGCCCAACCGCGGCTGACGGCTTTCCGGTCAGACCGTGCTAAAGGGCTGAAAAAGCGACGGCAGGGGTCTGGACAGAGGGACGGCGACGCTCCAGTTTAGCGGTCACCATGAGCCAGCCCCCACCCCAGACCTCCGCCTTGCACTCCGTTCCCGGCGGCCGGCCGCGCCGCGTGGCCGTCGTGCTGTTCAACCTCGGCGGTCCCGACGCGCCGGAGGCGGTACGGCCCTTCCTGTTCAACCTGTTCGCGGATCCGGCCATCATCCGGCTGCCGAACCCGTTCCGCTTCCTGATCGCCAGCCTGATCAGCGGGCGTCGGGCGAAGCCGGCGACGGAGATCTACGCCCAGCTCGGCGGCAAGTCGCCGCTGCTGGAGAACACGGAGGCCCAGGCCGCGGCACTGGAGGCGGCGCTCGGGGCGGATCAGGGGGCGAATGCTGGGGCAGATCCGGCCCTGGATGGCGCGGAGACCAAGGTCTTCATCGCCATGCGCTACTGGCATCCGATGAGTGCCGAGACGGCCGCCCGGGTGAAGGCCTACGACCCGGATCTGGTCGTTCTACTGCCGCTCTACCCGCAGTTCTCCACCACCACCACGGCGTCCAGCGCCAAGGTCTGGCATGAATCGGCGAAGACCGTCGGGCTGACGGCGCCGACCAGGCTGCTGTGCTGCTATCCGACCCAGGCCGGCTTCATCGACGCGTCGGCGGACCTGATCCGCCCGCTGTACGAGGCCGCCAAGGCCCATGGCACGCCGCGCGTCCTGTTCTCCGCCCACGGCCTGCCGAAGAAGGTGGTGGCCTCCGGCGACCCCTATCAGTGGCAGTGCGAGCGTACGGCCGAATCCATCGCCGCGGCACTGGGCATCGAGCATCTGGATTGGGTGAACTGCTACCAGAGCCGCGTCGGCCCGATGGAGTGGATCGGCCCCAGCACCGACGCCGAGATCCGCCGTGCCGGGCAGGACGGCGTGCCGATCCTGGTGGTGCCCATGGCCTTCGTGTCGGAGCATTCCGAGACGCTGGTGGAGATCGAGATCGAATACCGCCATCTCGCCAAGGAGGCGGGGGTACCGCACTTCACCCGTGTGCCGACCGTGGGCGTGCATCCCGACTTCATCGACGGGCTGGCCCGGCTGGTGCGGCAGACGGTCGCAGGCAAGGCGGCGATCTGCGCCCAGAACGGCGACCGGATCTGCCCGTCCAACTTCTCGGGCTGTCCGCAGGCGCGGCGCTGACCCGCAACGGCCGAACCGCAAAGAAAGAGGGGACACGCCCGGTGCTGTACGAATGGATCAAGGCGCTGCACGTCATCAGCATCATCGCCTGGATGGCGGGGCTGCTCTATCTGCCGCGCCTGTTCGTCTACCATTGCGAGGTGCCGGCCGGATCCGACACGTCGGAACGTTTCAAGGTGATGGAGCGCCGCCTGCTGCGCGCCATCATGAACCCGGCGATGATCGCGGCGTACGTGTTCGGCATCGCCATGATCGTGCTGACGCCGGAATGGATGAAGCAGGGCTGGCTGCATGCCAAGCTGCTGTTCGTGCTGCTGCTGACCGCCAGCCACATGATGATGGCCAAGTGGCGCCGGGAGTTCGCCGAGGACCGCAACACGCGGCCGCAGCGCTTCTACCGCATCGCCAACGAGGTGCCGACCCTGCTGATGATCGGCATCGTCATCTTCGTGATCGTCAAGCCCTTCTGACCGGCGGCACATGATCGAACAGTCTTCCACACCCCGGAAAAAGCGGAATCCGCGACCGGCGCGGGTTTCGCTTTCGTTTGACTTGCGCCCGCCGATCCGATAACCATGTCAGGACCACGGGGTTTTCGCCCCGCGGCCTCCCACGCCCACATCTGCCGATCCGACGCTCTGTTCTTGAGCCGGGCCTGGTGGCTGGCGACCCGCTCCCGTGCGACCATCTTATCGGACGTCCTGGTGCGCATTCGCCAAAGCGCCACCCGCTGCCCAACCGATGCGACTGCGTCGCGGCGTCCGCCGCCCCCAATCGCCGTCGGCCGGAATTCCAGGCACTCCCCACCCCCAAGGCCACTCCCCCGCATGACGATTTCACAGGCAATCCGATGCATCTCCAAGAGCTGAAGTGCAAAAGCCCCGCCGAACTGCTGGCGTTCGCGGAGGAGCTGCAGATCGAGAACGCGAGCACGCTGCGCAAGCAGGACATGATGTTCGCGATCCTGAAGCAGCTGGCCGAGAACGACATTCCGATCTTCGGCGACGGCGTTTTGGAGGTGCTGCAGGACGGGTTCGGTTTCCTGCGCTCGCCGGAAGCCAACTATCTGCCGGGTCCCGACGACATTTACGTCAGTCCCAGCCAGGTGCGCCGCTTCGGTCTGCGCACCGGCGACACGGTGGAAGGGCAGATCCGCTCGCCCAAGGACGGTGAGCGCTATTTCGCCCTGCTGAAGGTCAACACCATCAATTTCGACGCGCCCGACAAGGTCCGTCACCGCATCAACTTCGACAACCTGACGCCGCTCTATCCGGAAGAACGCATCCGGATGGAGGTCGAGGACCCGACCAAGAAGAACCTCACCGGCCGCATCGTCGACCTGGTGGCGCCGCTCGGCAAGGGGCAGCGCGGGCTGATCGTGGCGCCGCCGCGCACCGGCAAGACGGTGATGCTTCAGAACATCGCCCACTCGGTTGCCACCAACCACCCCGAAGCCTATCTGATCGTCCTGCTGATCGACGAGCGTCCGGAAGAAGTGACGGACATGGCCCGCTCCGTCCGCGGCGAGGTCATCAGCTCCACCTTCGACGAGCCGGCCACCCGCCACGTCCAGGTCGCCGAAATGGTGATCGAGAAGGCCAAGCGTCTGGTCGAGCACAAGCGCGACGTGGTCATCCTGCTGGACAGCATCACCCGTCTGGCCCGCGCCTACAACACGGTCGTGCCGAGCTCCGGCAAGGTGCTGACCGGCGGTGTCGACGCCAACGCCCTGCAGCGGCCCAAGCGCTTCTTCGGCGCCGCCCGCAACGTGGAAGAGGGCGGGTCGCTGACCATCATCGCCACCGCGCTGATCGACACCGGCAGCCGCATGGACGAGGTGATCTTCGAAGAGTTCAAGGGCACCGGCAACTCGGAAATCGTGCTGGACCGCAAGCTCTCCGACAAGCGTACCTTCCCGGCCATCGACATCTCCAAGTCGGGCACCCGCAAGGAGGAACTGCTGGTCGACAAGGGCACCATGTCGAAGATGTGGATCCTGCGCCGCATCCTGATGCCGATGGGCGTGACCGACGCGGTCGACTTCCTGGTCGACAAGTTGAAGCACACCAAGTCGAACAACGAGTTCTTCGAAAGCATGAACCAGTAAGGCGCAAGCCGGATCCGCCCTCTCCTCCCGGAGGGGGCGCACAGAAAAAGGGCGGGGGCCTTTTGGCCACCCGCCCTTCGTCGTTTTCGGCTCCGTCAGATCCGCTGGATCAGAACGGGGGCTGCTGCGGCTGCTCAGCCTGCTGAGCCGACTGACGGTGGTACAGCTCGGCGAAGTCGATCGGGTTGATCATCAGCGGCGGGAAGCCGCCTTCGCGGGTCGCGCTGGAGACGATGGCGCGGGCGAACGGGAAGATCATCCGGGCGCCTTCGATCATCAGGACCGGGCGGTGATGCTCTTCCGGCAGGCCGGGGAACTGGAACAGCGCGCCATAGGACAGCTCGACCAGGAAGGCCACGGCCTCGCCCTGGCGGGCTTCGCAGCGCAGGTTCAGCGTCAGCTCGTAGATGTCTTCGCCGACCTTCTGACCCTGGACGTCGACGCCGATGTTCACCTGCGGCTGCGGCTGGTTGGGCAGCAGGCTCTGCGGGGCGTTGGGGTTCTCGAACGAGAGGTCCTTCACATACTGCGCGAGGACATGCATCGGCAGCGAGGACGCCTGCTGCTGCTCGGCGCCGTTGCTCATCTGATCGGACATAACGGACTCCTAATCGCCGGCCTTCCCCCCGGCCCGGGTCCCGGATTGGAACAGGGCAGGGGCGGCGGGCCGACCCGGATGTGAGGTGACAGGGTTTGGTTCGCGACGGTTGTGCCTTCGCCCAATGGGCTGGCTATCACGGATCGGCCGTCCTGCCAACGGAAACCGCTGGCGATCCTGCGGCTCAGCGCCGCTCATCCGGGCGGTGCTTCCCCCATTGGGAATCGGTCAGCCGCGGCGCGTCTGCATCCTCCTTACCGTCGCCCGTTCCGCCCTCACCGGGCGTGACGTCGCGGTAATCCACGTCGATCACGCCGGGCGCGTGGCGGAAGGGATCGTCGGCGCGTCGGGCATCGCCGGGTCCGAATCCCGGCTCGCCGAAACCGCCGCTTCCGAAGCCGGGCCGCCCGCCGCCGGTGGTCCCGCCCATGGTGGTGAAGACCGGCATGCCGGCGCCGATGCGGCCCAGCAGCCAGCGGCCGATGCCCCGGCGAAGCGGACCGATCAGCAGGACCAGTCCCAGAATGTCGGACAGGAAGCCGGGAATGATCAGCAGAATGCCGGCCAGCACGGCACAGAAGCCGTCCAGCACCGTGCCGATCGGCGCCTCGCCGCGGGCCGCCGCCGCCTGCGCACGGGTCAGCGACGACAGGCCCCGGTGGCGGACCAGCAGCACGCCCACCACCGCCGACAGGGCGAGAAGCCCAATGGTCGGCCCGGCGCCGATCCAGTCGCCGACCTGGATGAATCCGACGATCTCCAGGATCGGCAGAAGAAGGATCAACAGCAGGGGATTCATGGTGTCCTTGCTCTTCGGGCTCGCTGCCCCTATCTAGGTTTGGATAGGTCGTCCGGTCGAAAGGCCGGCGGCTCCATCCGGGATGGCGGATTCTGACGGGCAAGCAACACGTAATGCCGCCCGCCCGCAAGGTCCAGGGGTGGGGCAGGCGGTGACGCCACGGCCGCAACTGGATCCGTCCACCGGATATGCCGGATCCGCCGTCTCAAGGCCGCTTGCACAGGCCAAATCGCTCAAGTCGTTGGAAGGAACA
>JBKHVJ010000191.1:0-11056 GCA_046570145.1 Alphaproteobacteria bacterium | reverse complement strand
ACCGGGTACCACGCGGGCAACCTGACCGCCGCGACGCTGGGGGCACTCACCACCACGGGCAACGGCTCCCTTGTGACAGTTATGCCGGCTGGAGGCGCGGCGACGCGGACCTTGGCCGCGCGCGCTGGGGACCGGATCACCGCCAAGGATCTCGGCGCCGTGGGCGACGGGACCACAAACGACCGCCCCGCCCTGGCCCTTGCCGGATCGGCCGATCTGATCCTCCCGCCGGGCACGTATGTTGTGGGCAGCGACTTGACGATTGGTGGCCCGGTGCGCTTTGCGAAGGGCGCCAAGATCAAGGCCGCCGGCGCGGTGACCATCACCTTCGCGGGCGGCATCCATGCGCCGCTGGCACAGATTTTCGACCTGACCGGCGGGGCGGCGGTCGCATTCTCGGGCGGGTGCATCAAGCGCGGCCACCCCGAATGGTGGGGCGCGGTACGCAACGACGCAGCGTCGGCCGGCATCAATACCACCGCCATCAACGCCTGCATCGTCGCTTGTCCGGTGACGAAGCTCCAAGCCGCGGATTACTGGCACGACGCCACGATCAACATGACGACGTCGCACCGCGTTCTGCAAGGCGTTGCGACTGTCTACTCGGGTGCGGGCACGGCTACGCGCTTGGTCAACACCAGCGCCACGGCTAAAAGCCTTCACATCCGCAAGACCCCGGACCCCGGCACGACGATAGACAATTTCCTCCGTAGCGTGACTGTGCGGGATGTTGAGGTTACGCGCTCGGCGACGCCGGATAACAACCCTGTCGGCGTGCTGCTGGAGAAGACGCTCTACGCCAGCTTGGAGCGAGTGTATTCGTGCGAACACGGCGACGCCTTTCGGCTGTCTGGCACGGTCCACACCAAGCTGCACGGTTGCCGGGGCTTTCGCTCTGTTAACGGCACGAACCCGTTGATGGATCGGTTCTATGCCTTCTTCTTGGACGGAGACGCGTCAATTGGCGCGGCCGGTGGCAACGCCAGCACGTACATAACTGAATGCGCCGCCGGGCTTGGCGGTACGCCCGCCCTTTGGGACAGCATCGGCTTCTACTTGCCGAACGGCGGCGTTGACACGTTCCTGACCCGGCCCGAAGCCAGCGGCATGAAAAACGGTATCGTGGTAAGCGGCCTTGCGGGCGGTTCTGCGGCCGCGCAGAAAACGCGCGATGTCGATATCCAGATTACGAACCCGATCATCGACACGTTTACGGGCGTCGGTATGCGCCTCACCAACATCGCAACGGGCGGTGCGGTTGGCGTGCTCGGCGGCTACCTCGCCCCGGCTGCGGGGTCCGCGGCGACTTACGGCATCCAAATCGACGGCTCCGTCGGCCTGATCCAACTGCTCGGAACCCAGGTGGCCGGGTGGCCGGTGACGAGCATCGTCGGGCTTGGTCTCGTGAATAGCAGCGGCGTCAAGTCAGGCTGCATGCTGGTCGACTGCGGCAACCCGGTCTTGCTGGTGGGCGCCAACAACTGCGAGATCGTGGACCACATCCGTAACAACACGGTGGCGCCGAGCACCGCATCAGTTTGGGCGCAGTCCACTGCGCCGAGCACGCGCAACAAGATCGCGCCCTTCATCTCTGGCGCCGCCACATCGACCCGCGGTGTGTTCTTGCAGGGCGGGACCGGCACGACGATCCACGAATACAACGAGATCAATTGCACCGGGATCGACCCGGCGGCGATCACGGGCGGGGCTGGCAACAAGCTCTTCATCGCGGGGGCTGGGGTGACCACGGCCGGCACTGCGGCCGGCGGCAATCTCGTTACCGGGGTCATGTCCTGATGGCCGAGCGCCGCCCCCGCATCCAGTCCAACGCCAAGCCGGCGCTGACGACCGACCAGAAGGTCGCGGCGCTGGTCCGGACGGTGGACGGCCTGCCTCCGACGACGATCATCTGGTCGGACACCCGGCCGGATGCCGGGTTCGGCGAGGGGGCGGAGCCGGAATGGACCGCTACCGGGGACGGCTCCACCGTCACCATCGCCCTGCCCGGCCGGATCACCACCAGCCCGGCCCGGTACCGCGTTACGGTCGGGGGCGTGCTGCAGCCCCCGGCGGCCTACAGCCTGCCCGATGACGACGAGGCGCTCGTCTTCGTCGAGGCGCCACCGGACGGGGTGACCATCCGAATTGTCGCTCCCTTCTACGGCACTGCGACAGCCTGACTGTGTGCGTTGGGTTGCGCGCCCCTTCCGGCGCAACCATGGCGGGACAAAGCGGAAGGACAAACCAAAGTGCAGCAGCCCACCGATAACACGGCCATCGCGGTCGCCACCACCGCACCGGGGTGGGCGTCGCTCCTGTCCGACATCAACACGATGCTGACCACGGTTTCGCTCGTGCTCGGCATCGCCTTCCTGATTTGGCGGTGGCATCGCTCGATCCGCCAGGGCAACACCGGGGAAATCCAATGACCAAGCCCGTTCTCTCCACCGCCGTTTCGCTGGTGCGGCACTTCGAAGGCCTGTACCTGCAGGCCTATCTCTGTCCGGCTGGCGTGCCCACCATCGGCTATGGCCACACCAAGGGCGTGAAGATGGGCCAGACCATCACCCCCGAGCAGGCCGACGCGTTCCTCGCGGCCGATCTGGCGGAGGCCGCCGAAGCGGTCGACCGACTGGTGAAGGTCCCGCTGACGGATGCCCAGCGCGGCGCGCTCGCCTCCTTCGTCTTCAACCTGGGCGCCGGGAACCTGCGCTCGTCCACGCTGCTGAAGCTGCTGAACCGAGGCGACTTCGAAGGCGCGGCGAATCAGTTCGGCGTGTGGGTCAAGGCGACCGTCGGCGGGAAGAAGAAGACGCTGGCCGGGCTGGTCGCGCGCCGGGAAGCCGAGGATGCTCTGTTCCGCGGCATGGACTGGACGGCCCCCTCCGCCAACCAGCGCATGCCCCAGGCCGTTCAGCCGGAAGCGCCCAAGCCCCTGACCAAGTCCGTCACCGCGCAGGCTGCGGCCGGCGGTCTCGGGATCGGCGGTGTGGTCGCGGCGGTCGGGCCCCTGCTGGCGCCCGCCATGGAGACCGCGCGGCAGGTGCAGGAGGTGGCCGATCAGGTGCAGCAGGCGCAACAGCAGGTGGCGGGCGCGGTGTCCACCCTGGAGGGCATCGCCAGCACCGCCCCTACCGTCGCCGCCGTCGTCATGGCGGCCGGGCTGACCATCGTTCTGTACCGCCTCTGGAAGGACAGGCGGCCCAGCTGACCGTCATCCTGAAGCGAAGAGGGCCGCCCGGTGAAGGCGGCCTTTTTCAGTTTGCAGCACCCGTGAAAGAAGGCGGGTTTACGTGGTGGCGGTAATCATGCATTCTGCAAACCGCTGCTGATTTCGTTACTTCAGCGTCCAACTTTTAATCATGTGGCCGTGGGTTCGAATCCCACCCGGATCACCAACTTTTCCAAACATCCCTCGGCAAAACACATAGCGGTATCTCGATCACAATGGTCGGGAAGCCTCCGCCGATAAGGGTCATCCCCGATTTTATATCGTGCCGATCCCATTAAGAGTCCAAACCAGTTGAGACTGGGGGATGGTTATGGATTGGTTGAGGAACGCGTCCGTTCGAACGAAGGTGATCGCGGCGTTTGCCGTGCTTATGGTCGGCACCACGCTGCTGGGCCTGTTTGCGATCAATCGCATTTCGTCGGTCAATGACGAGGCCGCGGAAATCCGCGACAATTGGCTGCCTTCCGTCGTTGCCGTCTCGGAACTCTATGCCGCCTTCTACTCCTACCGGACCTATGAAGGGGCGCTGATCGCCGTACAGGACGAGGCGCGGATCCGCAAGGAAGAGGAGAGCCTCGACCGATCCATCCGCACGATCGACGAACGGCGTGCGATTTACGAGCCCTTGCTGATGCCGGGATGGGAAACGGAGACTTATCGGAAGTTCGTCGACTCCTACAGCCGCTATATCGCCCTCAGCCGCGACAGGCTGCGTCCTTTGGCCCGCAAGAACGAGACGGTCGCACTCTCCGACCTGTTCGTTGGCGATTCGCGCCAGGAATTCCAAACGGCCAAGGCTCTCCTGGAAGAACTGGTGCAGTACAACCGGTCCGAAGGAGTGACGGCCGCCAACCGTGGCGCCGAGATCTACATCGTGTCCCGCAACTGGATCATCGTCTCCGTCTTGTTGGCGATGATGGTCGGCGTCGGCGCGGCACTGCTGATCCTGGGGGCGGTGGTTCGGCCGATCCACGGATTGACCGGGATCATGGGGCGGCTCGCCAATCGCGAACTGAGCGTCGCGGTGGACGGCGCGGATCGCAAGGACGAGTTGGGCGCCATGGCACGCGCTGTTCAGGTGTTCAAGGACGGCCTGATCGAGGCCGACCGCCTTGCCGCCGCGGAGGCCGCCGAGCAGCAGGCGAAGATGCGCCGGGCGCAAGCCATCGATCGGCTGCTCGGCGGATTCGAGAGTTCGTCCAGCACGGCCCTGCGCACCGTCGCCGCCGCGGCGTCGGAACTGGACTCCACCGCCCACAGCATGTCGGCGATGGCCCAGCAGACCAGCACACAGGCGACCGTCGTCGCGTCGGCCGCCGAGCAGACCAGCGCCAACGTCCAGACCGTCGCCATCGCGACCGAGGAGATGGCCAGTTCCATCCGCGAGATCGGGTCTCAGATCTCCCGCTCCGCCGATGTCGCGGGCAAGGCGGTGAACGAGGCCACCCAGACCAGCGAAGCGGTCCGCAGCCTTGCCGATGCCGCGCAGAAGATCGGCGAGGTGGTCGGCCTGATCACGGACATCGCCAGCCAAACCAACCTCCTGGCCCTGAACGCCACCATCGAGGCGGCGCGCGCCGGTGAGGCCGGCAAGGGCTTCGCCGTCGTCGCCAGCGAGGTGAAGAGCTTGGCCGGACAGACCGCCAAGGCGACGGAGGAGATCGCCAGCCAGATCGGCTCCATTCAGCAGACGACGCAAGGCGTAGTGACGGCAATCACTGGCATCGGCGGCACCATCGGCAGCATCAACGACATCACCACCGCCATCGCCGCCGCCATTGAAGAGCAGAGTGCCGCGACCAACGAGATCTCCCGAAATGTCCAGCAGGCCGCCGCCGGGACGCAGGAGGTCACGGGCAGCATCTTCCAGGTCACCCAGGCCGCAGGCGAAGCCGGCAACGCTGCCGGGCAGGTTCTGACCGCCGCCGGTGAACTGTCCCGTCAAGCCGAACTGATGCGCAAGGATGTCGAAACCTTCCTGAGCGACATCAAGGCAGCCTGACCGGCCGGGGGCGGACGACGCCCCCAACCTTCGCAAGGCGCACGCAAAGAAAAAGCCCCGCCGAAGCGGGGCCTTTTCTCTGAAACGTCACATATCGAGATGGCGACCCCAGCTGGATTCGAACCAGCGACCTGCCGCTTAGAAGGCGGCTGCTCTATCCAACTGAGCTATGGGGCCTTATCCCGGATCCCGGCCTCGAAAGCCGCGGTCAGAAGCGCGGGCGGTCGGTGCGGAAATTGTCGGCGTAGTTGCGCGGGCGGACGCGACGGACCGGGGCTTCCTGAACGGTGTAGTTCCAGCCTTCGCGCTCCGCGAACGCAATGGCCTCTTCCCTCGTCTCGAAGGTAAGGCGCACCTGGTTCAGCGTGTCTCCGGAGCTGGTCCAGCCCATCAGCGGTTCCGGACGGCGCGGCGTCTCGATCTCGTAGTCCAGCATCCAACGGTGAGTCTTGGCCCGGCCGGACTGCATGGCCGTCTTGCTCGGCTGATAGATCCGGACGTTCATGGCTCGCTCGTCTCCCCAAATGCTGCGGTTGCGTCCTGGCGCTTACGGCTTGGACGCGGTTATGTTCCTCGGCGATGGTCGGGGCGCCCGGATTCGAACCGGGGGCCTCCAGTACCCAAAACTGGCGCGCTGACCAGACTGCGCTACGCCCCGTCGCCGCGATGTGAGATACACGAACGCCACGCCCACGGCAAGCGAAGGGCGCACCGCTTTCACGGTCTTTCTCCATCCCGCTTGCCGTGCCGGGCATCCGGTGCGGCGTTCGGTCGCTAAACCCCATCCTTTCAACAGATTTCCGGGTCCGTTCGTTGCCGTCGCTCACACCCGCCTCGTTCGCCGTCGCCCTCTTCCTGCCCGACCTGGGCGACCGGCAGGATCGGCGCGCGGCGGTCGACCTCGCCCATCGCTTGCTTCGCGCCGGTGCGGCGGTGGATGTCGTGGCACCGATGGGCGGCGGTCCCTTGCGCGCGGCGCTCGATCCCGCCATCGGCCAGATCGACCTCGCCAAACGGCACGCCGCGACCTCCGTCCTGGCGCTGGCACGGGTTGTGGCGGAACGACGGCCGGGGCTGCTCGCCGCACCGCGAGAGGCGGCTTGGATCGCACGCGCGGCGCTGTGGCTGGCACGCAGCGATGCGACGATGGTGGCCTTGGCTGGCGATGCGACGGCCGACTCCGTGGCTATTCGTGCCGCAGCGCCTCGATGGGATTGAGCAGCGCCGCCCGCCGGGCCGGGTAGAGGCCGAAAAAGACGCCGATCAGCCCACTGACCACCACGGCCAGCACGACGGAGTCGATCCGGATCAAAGTCGGCCAGCCGGCAAGGACGGCCACCCCCATGGCGGTCGCGACGCCCAGCGCCACCCCCACCGCGGCGCCGATCAGCGACAGGGTGGTCGACTCGATCAGGAACTGCACCAGGATGTCGCGCCGCCGCGCTCCGATGGCGAGCCGCAGCCCGATCTCCCGCGTGCGCTCGGTCACCGACACCAGCATGATGTTCATGATGCCGATCCCGCCGACCAGCAGCGATACCGCCGCCACCGCCGCCAGCAGGAAGGACAGCGCGCGCGAGGAGGCATCGCGGGTCGCCGACACCTCCGACAGGTCGCGCATCCAGAAATCGTCGTCCTGGCCGGGGATCAGCCGGTGGCGCTGGCGCAGCAGGTCGCGGATCTGAGCCTGCGCCTCCACCATGTCGGCGCCGTCCCGCATCTTCACCACCATGGTGTGGATGAAGCGCGGGTTGCTCTTCGCCATGCCCGGGATGTTGCGCTTGGCGGTGGACAGGGGGACGAAGATGACGTCGTCCTGGTCCTGACCCTGGGTGTTCTGGCCCTTCTCCGCCAGCACGCCGACGACGGTCAGCGGCGTGGAGAAGACGCGGACCGGCTCGCCGATGGGATCGCCGCCGCCGAACAGATTGCGCACCACCGTCTGGCCCAGCACGACCACCTTGTTGGCCTGGGCCACATCCTCGTCCGACAATCCCCGGCCGGTCGCCACGGTCCAGTCGCGGGCGTCCATGTAGTCGGGCGTGATGCCAAACAGAACCGTGCCCCAATTCTGGTTGCCGGCGACGATCTGCAGCCCCCAGCGCACCGACGGCGCCGTCACCATCACGCCGGGGATCTCGGCCAGCACCGCCAGCGCGTCATCCTCCGTCAGGGTCGATGCGGTGCCGGCGCCCAACTTCACCCCGCTGCGGACGACGCTGCCCTGCCCCACCATGATCAGGTTGGTGCCGAGGCTGGCGATCTGGCGCAGAACCTGATCCCTTGCACCGGCCCCGACCGCGACCATGGCGATCACGGCGGCGACGCCAATGACGATGCCCAGCATGGTCAGTGCGCTGCGCAAAGGATTGGCCCGCAGCGAATCGAGCGCCGCGCGCAGGGCGTCCCACGCCGTCATGCCGCCACCTCCGGATCCTGTTGCAGGTCGTCGATCAGCCGGCCGTCGCGGAATTGCAGGACACGGGCGGCGAAGCGCGCCACCTCCGGTTCGTGGGTGACCAGCACCACGGTGATGCCGCGGCGGTTCAGCCGCTGGAACAGGGCGATGATCTCCAGGCTGGTGGCGGTGTCGAGCGCCCCCGTCGGCTCGTCGGCGAGAAGCAGGAGCGGGTCGTTGACCAGCGCGCGGGCGATGGCGACCCGCTGCTGCTGTCCGCCGGAAAGCTGGGTCGGCCGATGCCCTGCCCGCTCCCGCAAGCCCACCGCGTCGAGGGCGGCCAGTGCCCGCTCCACCCGCTCGGCATGGCCGATGCCGGCATAGACCATCGGCAGCATGACGTTGGCGAGCGCCGTCTGCCGCGGCAGCAGGTTGAAGGACTGGAAGACGAAGCCGATGCTGCGGTTCCGCACAGCCGCCAGCGCATCGGAGGAGAGGCCGGCGACCTCCCGCCCGTCCAGGCGGTAACGGCCGGCATCGGGACGGTCCAGGCAGCCCAGCAGGTTCATGAAGGTGGATTTGCCGGATCCGGAGGGTCCCATCACGGCGACGAACTCGCCGCGGCCGATGGCGACGGTGACGTCGTCCAGCGCATGGACGATCTGCGGTCCCATGCGGTAGTGGCGACAGAGATTCTCGACGGCGATCAGGGACGGGGGAAGATCAGAAGCCAAGGCGCGGTCCCCGGCGGGTATCGCGGTCGGGGGACAGGATGCCGGTGATGACCTCCTGACCCGCGCGCAGATCGCCGGATACCACCTCCGTAAAGCTGCCGTCGCCGATGCCGAGCCGGACCGGCACGCCGACAGGGCTGCCGTTGGCGGGGCCGGGAACCCAGACCGTCCGCGTGGCATCCGCCGCCCGGCCGGGTTCCACCAGCGCATCGAAGCGGTCGCGCTGTCCCGGCTCCAGCAGAGCGGCCATCCTTTCCAGGGCGGCGGTGCGGATGCTGTTGGCCTCCACCCGGCGGCGCTCGGGATCGCCGCCTTCGGCATCCAGCGCGGTGAAACGCTCGCGCGCCTCGGCAATCAGGGCGGCGATGTCGCGGCGCCTGCCCTCGTCCAGCTTCAGCCCGTCCATCACCCGTCTCGCTGCGGCCTCCAGCGCCGCGGCTCCGCGGCCCCCGTTCGGACCGCCAATGGTGGGGGCCGGCGCATCGCCCGCCGTCTCGACGCCCGGCGGGCGGAAGCGCAGGGCGGCGTTGGGCAGCTTCACCGCCGACGGGCGCTCGTCCACCGTGATGCGCAGATTTGCGGTCATGCCCGGCAGCAGCCGCAGTTCCTGATTCTCGACCGTGATGACGACGATGTAGGTGACGACGGTCAGGTCCTCCTTCGGCGCCAGCCGCACCTGGGCCACCCGGCCGGTGAAGCTGTCGCCGGGAAAGGCGTTCACGGTGAAACGCACCGGCATGCCTTCGCGCACCCGGCCGATGTCGGCCTCGTCGATGTTGGCCAGAACCTCCATCTGCCGCAGATCCTGGGCGATGGTGAACAGGGTGGGAGCGGACAGGCTGGCCGCCACCGTCTGGCCGGTGCTGACCGCGCGGTTAACCACCACCCCGTCGATGGGGGAGCGGATGACGGAACGGTTCAAATCGACGCGGACGAGTTGCAGCGCGGCCTCGCGCTGAGCCACTTGTGCGCGGGCGACCTCCACCTGGGCGGAGGCGACGGCGAGAGAGGCCTGGGCGGACGCTTCCGCCGCTTCCGTCTGCCGCTTCTGGGTGCGGGAGGCGACCAGCTGGGCCTGTGCGCTGTGGGCCGCCGTCTCCGCCTTCTCCAGATCGGCGGCGGCCACCACGCCGCGGCCCTGCAGGTCGCGCCGGCGCCGCAGGTCCCGCTCCGCATCGCGCTGTGCGAGGTCGGCGCGCAGGATCTGTGCATCGGCATTGGCGACGCTGGCCTTGGCGCTGGCAAGGTCCGCCCGCGCCTTGTCGTGCAGGGCCTGTTGCTGGATCAGCGCCGCCTTGGCCGAATCGACGTCGGCGGCGGCTTGTGCCAGCCGGGCGGCGAGCTGGTCGCCATTCAGGCGGGCGAGGATCTGACCGCTGGTGACGCGGCTGTTGAAATCGGCGTAGAGCTCCGCGATCTGGCCGGAGAGCTGGGAACTGACCTCCACCGTCACCAGGGCGCTCATGGTTCCGGTTGCGGTGATAGCGCTGACCAGGGTCCCCTGCTCGACCTTTGCCAGCCGGTAGGCCGGCCCCGGTTCGGCACGCGCCAGCACGACATAGGCGGACAGGCCGGCCGCGGCGCTGAGCGCCACCCCGATCACGATCGCCGCCCGCCTGCCTGCGCCCCTTGCCATGCCTGCCCTCCGCGCCGCACCCCCGCGCGATAAATCTGGGGGGAGTTTAAGCGAAAGTCATGGGCGGGGGACCGTCTTTCCGCTTATGGCTTGGCGATGTCGGGCGACACCACGCGGTCGCCGGGCCGAATGCCCAGCCGCGCCGCCATGCCCCCGTTCAGTTCCAGGATCGCCTTCACCGGCCCGTCGGAACTGACGGAATCCAGCGATTCCGGCACCGCGCGCTCGTGGATGTTCACGATGCGACCGTCGGCGGCGATGAACAGCATGTCCAGCGGGATCAGGGTGTTCTTCATCCAGAAACTGGCCGGCTGAACCCGGTCGTAGACGAACAGCATTCCGGCATCGGCCGGCATCGACTGGCGGTACATCAGGCCCTGCGCCTGCTGACCCGGGGTCAAGGCCAGTTCAACGGTGAAGCGGAACTTGCCGCCGCCCGCCGTCTCGACGGTCAGCTTGGACTTCTGGAAGCTCTCCAGCGCCACCGCCGGAAAGGCGGCCACCAGCAACAGAAGCGCCATGACGGCGCCCCGAACACCCCGACCGAACATCATGCTCGCCCCCGAACGGCTGGGCTGGAAGAGGCGCCAGCCAAGCACGGCGCCGCTTTCCTGCCAAATTACGCGTTTTCAGGACTTCGCCAGACGGTCGAAGGCCTGCAGCTTCGCCAGCAGGGCCGGCATGTCCTTCAGCGGGACCATGTTGGGGCCATCGCTGGGCGCGCAGTCCGGGTTCTCGTGCGTCTCCATGAAGACGGCGGCTACGCCGACCGCGATGGCCGCACGCGCCAGCACCGGCACGAATTCCCGCTGCCCGCCCGAGGTGGTGCCCTGTCCGCCCGGCTGCTGGACGGAGTGGGTGGCGTCGAACACCACCGGGAATCCGGTCTCCGCCATGATCGGCAGGGAACGCATGTCGGACACCAGCGTGTTGTAGCCGAAGCTGGCTCCGCGCTCGCACAGCAGCACGCGCTCATTGCCCGAGGCGACCAGCTTGGCGGCGACATTCTTCATGTCCCACGGCGCCAGGAACTGGCCCTTCTTGACGTTCACGG
>JBKHVJ010000190.1:0-5635 GCA_046570145.1 Alphaproteobacteria bacterium | reverse complement strand
CGGCGCAGTGCATGCAGCCATCCTTGCGGATCAGCCACTCGAGTTTGCCCGCCTCGTTCTCGTGCTCATCAAAGCGCATCAAGGTCCAGGTGTCGGCGGTGAGCGACCTCCTTCAGGAATGCGTCGTCGGTTCCGGCATCAGGGCGGACGAGGTGGGCGGTGAGTGCGGTGTCTGTTGTGCTAAGGCCCCAGATATGCAGATCGTGGACGGCAACGACGCTCGGCAGCCCGGCAAGATAGGCCTCGACATCAGCCCGGCTGACCCCCTCCGGGACCGCGTCCAGGGCGAGGTTCGCCGACTCCCGCAGCAGCCCCCAGGTTCCGACAACGATCACCGCGACGATCACCAGGCTGACCAGCGGGTCGAGCCAAAGCCAGCCTGTCCAGCCGATGAGCAGCGCCGCCACAACAACCCCGAGCGACACGGCGGCATCGGCAGCCATGTGCAGGTAGGCGCCTTTGACGTTCAGATCGGCATCCTTGCCGCCCATGAACAGCCAGGCCGTGACCGCGTTGATGACGATGCCGACGGCGGCAACCCACATCACGATGCCCCCCTCGACTGGTTCCGGATGCGTTAAACGGCCGACCGCTTCCCAGGCGATGGCTCCAACGGCGATCAGCAGAACGACGGCATTCAACAGGGACGCCAAAATCGACGAACTGCCAAACCCGTAGGTGTGCCGGAGCGTGGGGCGCCGCCGGGTGAGCCAGGCGGCGCCCCAGGCGAGCAGCAACCCAAGCACGTCGGACAGGTTGTGTCCGGCATCGGCGAGCAGGGCGACGGAGTTCGCCACGATGCCGTAGAACGCTTCAATGACGACGAAGCCGATGTTCAGCACGGTCCCAATGGCGAAGGCGCGATCATAACTGGCTGGGCCGTGATGATGTCCACCAAGGCCATGGGAATGACCGGCATGATGATCGTGCCCGTGGTCATGGGGATGGCTGTGGGCTTCATCGCGCCGGTAGGCATCATCATGGTTGTGAGGCACGGATCTTTGCTCCTTGTTCTTTTGCGCTCGGTCCTCTCGCGCTTGTCTCATCGGGCCAGTCTCTAGCCTCCAGCAGTAAAAATCCTCGCGAAAGCTGGGAGGCGGGCTTCCTGAAGGGGCTCCAACCCGACGATCACCCCATCCAGCAGGGCGTCACGTTGGACATCGGCTGTGAGGGAGGTGTTCTTTTTGGGGTGCAATGGTCAAAGGCTGTTCCGTTCCGTCCCATGTCGATGACACCGCCACGCGGGATGCCGACGATGGTTCATGCTCGTGCGCCCATAGGGCCATAGAGTGGAAACACATCGGGTTGGCCCTAATGGAGCAGAGAAGGACGGGTCCAGAGATCCACCGTCATCCCGGCTTCGGCCTCTGGAACGTCAGGATGATGGAACCGGAAGATGGCGAGCCCGACGTCCCGGGCATGTTCGTACGGTTCTCCGCGTCTCACCATTTCAGTGAAGGCGCGTTCGACAGCGGTCCGGCAGCACATAGCAGCCTCCTAAAGGTACTTGGCAAGCTCGCGCAGCTTGGCGAGCCGATCGCGGTCCTCTCGGGGAATGGGGCCGACGATCTCTTCGAGGTGATGGTCGATGTGGTCGAGGATCAGGACGCTCTTCGCCTTCTCCAGGGCCTTGATGACAGCCTGCAACTGCTGGGCTATGTCGATACCGTCACGCCCCTCCTCGATCATGCGGGTGATGGTGGCGAGATGACCTTCGGCTCGGCGCAGGCGGTTCTTCAGATCGGGGTTGTTGGCGTGGCTCATGGAACATGACCTATCCCCCTGGTAGGGATATTTCAAGTCTTCACGTCACGCTGCTGTCGGGTTGGCTGGTGTCTGGCACACTTTTCACTGATATGTTGCCGCCAATGCCGTCAGCGGAAAAGTCCGAGAGTCTCCACTGCCTCGCCACCCAAGCCAAGCTTGAACTCGGTGACGCCAGGGGCATCCTCCGGGTTGATTCCGCCGAGATCGAGTGCGGTGACGCCGCGCTTCTTAAGCTCCTCGATCGCCCGCCACAGCACCAACCGCATGGCGTTGCTCTTGCGCCCAGCCTCATTGGACCAACCGACCTGATAGGTCGCCGCCTGCCCATGGATGAAGAGCAGCGCTGCCGCCACCGGCTCCTTTCCGGCAAGCGCCGTGACCATCAGCACCCCGCCGGCCTTGTGCAGCGCGTTGCGCAGTCGGACAATCAGCGTCCCCGACGCGCTGCGGTAGCCCTTGGCTTCCGCCTGTTTCTGATCCTGCCGCACCAGCCAGGGCAGGTTCTGCGCGGCCGGGTCGACATCAAGGGCAAGACCGGCCGCCTCGGCGGCACGCAGTCCTTTGCGCCACGGGCCAGCGAAGCGGGCGCGGATCGCCTCCGGCTTCAGCGACAGGTCGAGCCAGACCGTCTGATAGCCGGGTGCGATACGACGGAAGCCACAGCGCTCCAGCATCGCCGTCATCTCCGGCGACGCCGGCAACTCTGGCAGCAGGCTGACCCGGCTGAACAGGTGGTTCGGGTACTCCCGACGCAGAAGCCGGAACACGGCCTCGGCCGTCTCCGGTGCCGGCGTCTCTCCCAGCCACAGCGGTCCGCGGTGGATGTGGGTCTGGCGGAACAGCTTCAGCGAGTGGCGCTGCAGCACCTGCACCAGCCCGATCGATCGCTCCCCCTGCTGGATGAGGCCGAGCCGCGGAA
The DNA here is from genome assembly GCA_046570145.1 of Alphaproteobacteria bacterium. Lineage (GTDB taxonomy): Bacteria > Pseudomonadota > Alphaproteobacteria > Azospirillales > Azospirillaceae > Azospirillum. The sequence continues at coordinate 2,949 of JBKHVJ010000190.1, read as the reverse complement.
CATAGCCGCGCGTCTTGGCCATTGCGCTCGCATAGCCGAAGCTCTGCGGCAGCGTCGAACGTGGGATCGCGGCGTAATGCCGCCCCCACTCGCCGACGGTGCCCTCGTTCCACAGGATGGTGACGGCGGGATCCGGGATCATGGCGGAGGCCGCGGTCAACGCTCCGGCCATACCGGATGCTCGCGGTCGATCACCAGCGCATGGCTGTGGCGGTGTCCGCCCCCGGTGGGCTCGGCTCCGGCAAGGTGCGGGTGGCCGGCAGGCAGGTTGTCATGGGTGTGCGGCAGTTCGGCCGGGTCGTCGACCGGCCACAGCCGGGAGGCCAGGCCGACCGCCGCCGCGGCGATCGCTGCGAGGACGGCGAAGGTCTCGCCCAGTCCGGCGGTCGCCCCGAGCCAGCCGGCCAGCGGGTAGGTGATCAGCCAGCAGGCATGAGACAGGGCGAACTGTGCGGCGAACAGGGCGGGGCGGTCGGGTGAATGCGCCGAACGCTTCAGCAGACGGCCGGTCGGGGTCTGTGCCAGCGAGTAGCCGAGCCCAAGCGCGAACCACAGCGGCAGCAGCCAGCCATAGCCCGGCAGCAGCGTGCCGGCCGTCAAGCCGATGACCAGGACGGTCGCCCCGCCCAGCATGGCCCGGCGGTCCGGCAGGGTGTCGAGCAGACGCGGCAGGGCCAGGGCGGCGATCATCGAGCCGCTGCCGAAGGCGGCGAGCGCCACCGCCGTCGCCGTCTGGCCGAGGCCGTAGTGCGCCTGAACCAGCACCACCGTGTTGACGATCACCATCGAACTCGCGGCGGCGATGGCGAGGTTCAGCGCCAGCAGCCCGCGCAGGCGCGGTGTGGCGAGGTACAGTCGCACCCCACGGGTCGTGCGGTCGTAGATGCCGCCCTGGGCAGCCGCGTCGACCCGCGGGCTCGGCAGGACGACCGATACCACCAAGGCCGCGGAGACCAGAAAGCCAGCGACGGTGCCGGCGAACAGGGCGTGGAAGCTGACAACCGTCAGCAGGGCAGCCGCCAGCATCGGGCTGACGACGCTCTCCAGATCGTAGGCCAGCCGCGACAGGGAGAGCGCTCGGGTGTACTCGCCCTCGTCGGGCAGCACGTCCGGGATGGTGGCCTGGAAGGTCGGGGTGAAGGCGGCCGACGCCGCCTGCAGCACGAAGATAAGGCCGTAGACCTGCCAGACCTCGGTGACGAAGGGCAGCGCCACCGCCACGCTCGCCCGCACGAGATCGAGCACCACCAGCATGCTCCGCCGCGGCCAGCGGGTGGCGAAGGCGCCGGCGATCGGTGCGACGCCGACATAGGCCACCATCTTGATGGCGAGTGCGGTGCCCAGCACCGCGCCGGCGTCGGCACCGGCGAGATCGTAGGCGAGCAGCCCGAGCGCCACGGTCGCCAGTCCGGTGCCGACCAACGCGATCACCTGGGCCAGGAAGAGATGGCGGTAGGTCCGATTGGCCAGGATCGTCAGCATCGTTTCCCCCTCGCATTGGACAAGCGCCGGCGTTCTCCGGTCTTCCGACGGTCAATGCAGCGTCGGAGGCATGACCCAGGTTTCGACCACGTCCAGGCTCTCCCGCAGCGGGGTGTCGGGATGGTGCCAGTGGTGGATCACGGCGGCGGCCTCGACGGCGTGGCGGTGGGGAACTCCATCCGCCACCAGGGCGCGGTAGGCGCGGGTCACGGCGTCACGACACATGGGTTCCTCCGATCCAGGCCAGCGTGTAACCCAGGCCCTGCAGCGCGTGGATGCCGACATAGAGGCCGACCAGGATGATGACGGCGCTCGACAGGTAGGGGGCGCGGCGGGCGAAGCTGCTGAAGGCCCCCGACCAGCGCCGCTCCGCATGGCGCATGCCAAGCGCGGCGATCGCCCCGGCGGCCACCAGGGTCAGGGCCAAGCCGATGCTGAAGCAGACGACCAGGGCGGCGCCGAGCGTGACCTCCTTGAGTTGCAGGCAGAGCAGCAGCACGGTGATGGCCGCCGGGCAGGGGATCAGCCCGCCGGTCAGGCCGAACAGGATGATCTGCCCGGTGGTGACCTGCCGGCCGGCGAAGCGGCGCTGGATGTCGCGGGCATGCGCCCGCTCATGCGCGTCCTGATAGCCGACCTGTCCGAGGTCCAGCGCGCCGGTCGGTGCATGGTCGTGTCCGCCATGGCCATGGCCGCCATGACCGTGCTCATGGCCATACCCGTGATGATGGTGGTGGTGGTGACCGTGGCCGTGTGCCGCCTCATGGTGATGGGCGTGCTCGACGAAGCGCACCGGGTACTCATGCACATGACCGACATGGCCGACCCGCACCGTGGCGACGAACTCGTGCGGCTCGGGAATCTCCTCGACCGACTCAAGGAAGGCGCCCTCGTCGAGGAACGAGAACTGCTGCAGCGTGCCGTCGGGCCGTAGCGTCTCCACCGTGACCGTGACGGCATTCGGCGCGCCGGCCGGTCGCCCATGCCGTTCGGTGCGGATGCGGAAGCGGGGCGGAACGCCGTCCTCGAAGACCTCCAGTACCAGCACGTCGCCGTGGCCGGTGTCGATGCGGTGGGTTTCGTCGCCGTGGGAATGGCCGTGCCCGTCGTGCCGCTGCTCCCGCCAAGTCCGTGCCGCCATCCACAGCGCCACGGCGATGATCAGCACCGCCGAGGCGAGCTGGAAATACGGCTCGGTCGTCTCGGCGCTCCAGCCCCGGCCGATCCACATCCCGCCGAGCGCCACGGCCCAGACCACCATCGTATGAGACACGGTGGCGGCCAGCCCGAGCAGGACCGCCTGGGTGACGGTGCCGCGGATGGCGACGATGAAGGCTGCCATCATCGTCTTGGAGTGGCCCGGCTCCAGCCCGTGCAGCGCGCCGAGCAGGATGGCGCTCGGGATGAACAGCCAAGCGTTGGAGGCGCCTTGCTGCAGGAGGGCGGAGAACTCGGGCATGGCAGGTC
>JBKHVJ010000189.1:0-9622 GCA_046570145.1 Alphaproteobacteria bacterium | reverse complement strand
ATAGGACGCCGTCTTCACCTTGGCGGCGACACGGCGATAGGCCTCGTAATCGCTGCCGGGAAACAGGTCGGGGGAGGTGGTGCCGAACATCGCGGCACCCAGGCCGCCGGGGCAGGGGCGGACGCGCACCGGCTGGCCGTTGTGGGTGGTCGGCCGGCCCTCGACGCCGATCCAGCGGTCGCCGACGATGGGCTGGTCGATGATGCCCATCACCGGACGGCCATGGTGCAGCAGGGCGATCAGCGTTCCGAAGATGGGCCGGCCGGTGATGAAGGACTTGGTGCCGTCGATGGGGTCGATCACCCACACCCATTCGGCATCCAGGTTCTTGGTGCCGTGCTCCTCGCCATAGATGCCGTCGTCCGGGCGCTGGCTTTCGATGATGGTGCGGATGACATGCTCCGCCTCACGGTCGGCGATGGTGACCGGCGAGGCGTCGGCCTTGTCGTCGATGGCGACGGGGGTGCGGAAATAGCGGCGGACCACGCTGCCGCTGGAGTCGGCCAACCGCTGGGCGAGCGCCACCATCGGGGCGGGGCAGGGTTCGGTCATGGTCGCTCCTTGAAGCTGCTGTCGATGTGAGTGCCGCATCCTAACGGCGTGGGCCCGCCCCGGAAACCCGAAAGCGCCCCGCCCACGCTGTCGAGGGCGGAACCGCCGCCGAACGACCGGTCCGGGGGCAACTGGCCTTAAGGCGGGGCTTTCCGCCCGTCGCCGCTTGTGGCAGCCTCCACCGGCCATGACCGACCGACCCAACGTCTACGCCGCCACGCCGATCGACCGCGCCTCCCTCCGCCGCAAGGACGAGGATTGGCTGACGGAAGCCTGGCTCGCCCCCGCATGCCGCGTTCTGCCGGTCTGGCAGACGAAGAGCTTCGTCGCCGGTCCGCCCGAGGCACCGCGCGCCGTGCTGCTGCCTGCCGAGGGGCTGGACGCGGTGCCGATCTTCCTCGGCCTGATGGAGGATGGCGCTCCGCTCTTCGCCGTCGACCTGTCGATGGTGGAGGAGCCGGACGCTCTGCCCGCCCTGCGGGGCCACGGCCGCTTCGAGGATCTGCGCGCCGCCGGTCCGCTGATGCCGGAGGGGGAGGCGGCTCTGTGCGCCTACGCCCGCGGCATGGTGTGGTGGAACGCCCGCCATCGCTTCTGCGGAGTCTGCGGCTCTCCCGCGGCGTCGGCGGAGGGCGGGCATGTGCGGCTCTGCACCAACCCCGACTGCGCCACCCACCATTTCCCGCGCACCGACCCGGCGGTGATTATGCTGGTCCATGACGGTGGCGACCGCATCGTGCTGGGCCGCCAGAGCCGTTTCCCGCCCGGCATGTATTCGGTGCTGGCCGGCTTCGTCGAGCCGGGCGAAAGCCTGGAGGACACCGTCGCCCGCGAGGTGTTCGAGGAGGTCGGGCTGACCGTGACCGACATCCGCTACCGCTCGTCGCAGCCCTGGCCCTTCCCGTCGTCGCTGATGCTGGGCTTCACCGCGCGCGCCACCAGCCTCGACATCGACACCGGCAACGACGAGCTGGAAAGCGCCCGCTGGTTCGACCGCGACTTCCTGCGCACCCACACACCGGACGAGACCTTCCGCCTCGCCCGCCCCGACTCGATCGCCCACCGCCTGATCCGGGAATGGATGGCGAAGGGGTGAGGAGGGTCAGTGGATGAACAGTTTTACGAAAATGCCGATCTGAAAGGCCAGGACGAAGCCGAGCATCCACTTCATCAGGTTCATGTCGGATTTCAGCGCTCCGACATCGTCGTCTCTTTTGCTGAGGGCTGCGGCTGCTTTCACGGCTTTGTCCTCCGGCACATCAATGGACCGGAACGCCTCATAGACTTCGCTTTGCATCGTGGTCATGAGGCGCCGCTCCGGTCCTTTCCATGAGAACACCATACAAGATGATCGGTGCCGTCCTTCGGTTCAATGTCCGAATGGTCGCGGTTCGATTGTCTTCGTCAATGCCCCCTCAGTGCCGCCGCTGCGGCCCCGTGGCGCGCGCCGGGGACGTGCGGCGGTCGAAGGGGTTGGGGTGGCGGGTGCAGGTGTCGTTGTAGAGCGTCATCAGCGACGCCGCCTCTGCCGCATCGCGGCGGTCGGCTCTGCACAGATTGTCCCACACCATCTGGCGGACGGCCGCGTCGCCCCACCGCTCGTGCAGAAGCGAGGCGCCCTTTTCCAGTGCGGTCATGAAGGGGAGATGTTCGTGGGCGGCGATCTGCGCCACCTCCTCCGCCTCCAGATTCGCGAGGCCCAAACAATCGTCCATCGTGAGCATGGCAACCTCCATCCGTGGCGCCATGGCCGTCGGCGGGTTTTCACCCGTCAGCCGCCGTGGTGTTCTGTTGTATTCGTGGGCTTATGAAGCCGGCGCTTGCCGGTCTCCATTGTATAACAACTTCCGCTAATCCTGCCCAGCACCCGCCGGGCACGGCCACGGCTAAGTCGCGTCGCTGCGGCGGAATGACGCGCGACTTGCAGCAGCTGCGAAAGGACTTGCGGCGCTGCGAGAGGAGGCGCCGGGAGAGTGTCAGTCCTCGCCGAGGCGCTGGCTTTCCTGGTAGCGGAAGGGATTGGCCGGATAGACGCCCAGGATCTTCACTTCGCGGGCGAAGAAGTCCAATTCCTCGAGGGCGAGGCGCAGCGGACGCTCGTCCGGGTGCCCCTCGACGTCGGCGTAGAACTGGGTCTGGGTGAAGTGGCCGCCGACCATGTAGCTTTCCAGCTTGGTCATGTTGATGCCGTTGGTGGCGAAGCCGCCCAGCGCCTTGTACAGCGCGGCCGGCACGCTGCGGACGCGGAAGACGAAGGTGGTGATCGTCTTGCAGGAGCCCAGCGCCGGCAGCTTCGGCTCCCGCGCCAGGATCAGGAAGCGGGTGGTGTTGTGGGTGGCGTCCTCGATCCCGCTCTTCAGGATGTCCAGCCCATAAATCTCCGCGGCGAGCGAGGAGGCGATGGCGGCATGGCGCGGGTCGTTCATTGCGGCGATCTCCTTCGCCGCGCCTGCCGTGTCCGCATGGTTGATCGGCTGCAGGCCAAGGCCGCGGATGGCCGTCTGGCACTGTGACAGCGCCTGGATGTGGCTGCGCACCGTCTCGATGCTGTCCAGCGTGGCGCCCTTGGGCGCCAGCAGCTGGTGGTTCACCCGCTGGAAATGCTCGCCGATGATGTGCAGGCCGCCGTCCGGCAGCAGATAATGGTTGTCGGCGACGCGGCCGGCGATGGAGTTCTCCACCGGGATCATCGCCAGCGACGCCCGGTCCTCGCGCACCGCGGCGAAGGCGTCCTCGAAGGTGGCGCAGGGCATCGTCGTCATGGTCGGCCGCGCGTTGCGGCAGGCCAGGTCGGAATAGGCGCCGGGGAAGCCCTGGAAGGCGATGATGTTGGTCGTGGGCATGGACGGAATTCCCCCGGCGGATCTTGAAGGCTTCAGCCGCCCTCGCGGGCGGACGGCATCGGGTTTCAGCCGCCCTTGCGGGCGGACAGGAGGGCGCAGGCGCGCTCCAGGTCGGCGGGAGTATCGACACCCAGCGGAACCGCGTCAACGACCGCCGCGTCGATGCGCATGCCGTCGGCCAGCGCGCGCAGCTGCTCCAGCCGCTCGCGCTGCTCCAGCACCGACGGCGGCAGGGCGACGAAGCGCTCCAGCGCCGCCCGGCGATAGGCGTACAGGCCGATGTGGTGATAGAGCGGACCGTCGCCGGTCGGGGCGGTGGCGCGGGTGAAATAGAGCGCGCGGCCCTGGCGGGCTCCGGCCGGCAGCTCCAGCACCGCCTTCACCACGTTGGGGTCGGTGCGCTCTTCCTCCCGCGTGATCTCCACCACCAGGGTGGCGATGTCGGCCGCGGGATCGGCCAGTGGCGCGAAGACGGCGCGCACGCTCTCCGGCTCGATGGTCGGCAGGTCGCCCTGCACGTTGACCACCGCGTCGTGCCGCCCCTCCGGGTCGATCAGCCGCAGCGCCTCGAAGATGCGGTCGGAGCCCGACGGATGGTCGGGGCGCGTCAGCACCGCGGTACCGCCGGCGGCCTCGACCGCGCGGGCGATCTCCGGCTCGGCGCAGGCGACCACCACCGGGCCGATGGCCGCCTCCATGGCGCGGCGCAGCACATGGACGATCATCGGCGCCCCCAGGATGTCGGCCAGCGGCTTGCCCGGCAGCCGGGTGGAGGCCATGCGCGCCGGGATCACCACGATCGGGTTGGCGGGACGGGTCGGGCTGGAGGCGGTCGGCATGGCGCGGAAGCTCCGGAGGAAAAGGGCATCGGGTCCGCCAGGGCGGGCCGGAGGAGGGTGTCGCGGGTGAAACATGGACGCCGGTGCGGCGTCAAGTGCCGGTATGACCCGAATGGGAGGTGTTTTGCGCTGCAGCGTAATGCGCAAGTAAATTAAGAGGTTGGTGACTGCGACAAATTTGTATGCGACCTTTTTTCGCGGTCCGCCGGGCTATGACAAGCTTCGGACCGCAGGCTATGGTGACCGCGGCGCGTTCAGCCGCGGGCGGGAGAAACGCCGAGTGCACTGAAATTAGGGAAAAAAGGGGCTCATCAATGAGCATGGAGTGGAACAAGATTTTCGGCGCCGTGCTGCTGGCCGGGCTGATCGCGATGCTGGCCGGATTCGCGTCCAAGGTGCTGGTTCATTCGAAGCCGCTGGAAAAGAGTGTCTACGTCGTCGCGACTCCCGAAGGGGCCGCACCCGCCGACAAGGCTGCCGCTCCCACCGGTCCGGCACCGATCGCCCCCCTGCTCGCCGCCGCAAGCCCGGAGAACGGCCAGAAGGTCGCCAAGGCCTGCGCCGCCTGCCACAGCTTCGACAAGGGCGGCGCGAACAAGGTCGGCCCGAACCTGTACGGCATCGTCGGCGGTCCGAAGGGCCACATCCAGGGCTTCAGCTATTCCGATGCCCTGGTTAAGACCGGCGGCAGCTGGACCTATGACGACCTGAACAAGTTCCTCTACGACCCGAAGGGCTATGCCCCCGGGACCAAGATGACCTTCGCCGGCCTGAAGAAGGACGACGACCGCGCCGCCGTCATCGCCTATCTGCGCTCGCTGGCCGACAGCCCGCAGCCGCTGCCGCAGTAAGGCACGGGCCGCGCAGGAAACGGCCCCGCTCTCGCAAGAGGGCGGGGCCTTTTGTTTGACCGGCCGGAGGGCTGTTCCGCCTATCGGCGCAGGCCGCGGGCGATCTCCAGATAGTCGGGGTCGTTCTCCGGAGTCAGCCAGCCGTGGCGGATCAGGAAGTCGGTCACCACGAGGTTGACATTGAACTTCCAGTCACCGGTGCCGCGCACCGACTCCGCCACCTTGTCCAGCGGCCAGAGTTCGAAGACCTCCACCTCTCCGTCGGTGTTGACCGGGGTGAGGTCGGGCGGAAGCTCCAGGTCATAGACGAACAGGCGGTCGCGCTTCAGCCCGGCCGGAGTCTCCATCGTGTAGCTGATGGCGCCGACCGGCACGGCGCGGCGTGCGGTCTCCGCATCGAGCCCGGCTTCTTCCGCTGCCTCCTTCTCCAGATTCTCAGGCAATGTCAGGCCGATCGGCTGGCCACCGGCGATCAGGTTGTCGAGCTGGCCCGGCGCCACCTCGCGGTCGCGGGCGCGGCGGCCGACCCACAGCAGCAGCCCGCCGGCTCCATTGCCGGCGGCCTCGTCGCGGACGAAGCCGTTGATGTGCAGGCCGTAGGCCTCGATGCCGAAGGCGCCGACGGCGGCACGGTCGAGACGGGCCAGCGGCTCCGCCCCCCAGCGCGGCAGGACCGGGTAATATTCCCCACGCAGCGCCTTGACCGTTCCCTGTTCGACCAGATAGGCCGCGGCATGGTCGAGCAGGGTCGAGCGCGCCTCGAAATCGCGGATTTCGGGGGCGATGGTCAGCCGGTCGGGGGTGACGACGAAGCCGGGATCGACGCCGGGCAGCGCCTCGGCCAGGGCATGACGCACCCAGCCCACGGTGTGGCCGTCCAGTTCGAAGGGGCGAAAGCCGGACAGGTCGTGCGCGTTGCACGCGCGGATGTGATCGAGGAAGCTCATGGTTTCCATCTAAATCGGGCTTGGCCGGCGGTGCAACCGCTCATCCAGGGCACGCCGCGACCAACGCTTTGGACATCTTGCGCCGCTTTGGTTGCCATCGTACACATGTTCAGTCACGAAATGACCCCCGGCGCCGACCGCCGGGCGGTCGCGCAGCGAAAGGGCGGGGCGTGGTGGCGGACCGATCGGCTGAGGGCGCAGCTGCGCAGGAGACGGAGGCGCCCTTCGGCGCCCTGTCCATCCTGGTGGTCGAAGACGAATCCTTCACCCGCATGGTGCTGGCGAAGATGCTCGGCACCCTGGGCGTCCGCGCGGTGCATCAGGCCGCCGACGGCGAATCGGCGCTGGCCGCCGTCGCCGCCCATGCCCCCGATCTGGTGCTGTGCGATGTGGAGATGCAGCCGATGGACGGCTTCGGCTTCGTCCGCGCGTTGCGTGCCAGCCCCGAGTCCCGCAGCCGTGCCCTGCCGGTCGTCTTCATGAGCGGCCGCGTCGACGGCGACCGCGAAGCGGCGGCCCGCGCCAGCGGCGCGACGCTGGTCCTGGCCAAGCCGGTTACCCCGGCCGGCCTGCGCGTTGCGCTGTCCGATGGGATGAAAGCGGCGCTGCGCGTCTGACGGCTCCCGCCTGACGGTCATTGTCCGGAAGTCCGCTTTACGATCTGCGATTGCCCGCTTCAGCGGCAGTCCAAGGCCGGCGCCGGCCATGCCTAAAAAATTCCCATTCTGTGGCAAGCCTGCCAAGTGCTTGAAACAGTTCGGCAATCGAACGGTAACCCTCCACCGTGCCGTATGGGTGCCCCATCATCACCCAATTTCCGCCTTGTTGCTGGGGACGATTGGGACGCAACATGATCTCTAAGAGGTGTTGCGGTGCCATGGCCGAGCGATGAGGTCGACCGCAATTCCTCTGACGGGATTTTGTTAAGGTTTGGAGTTCAGCATCGACGGTAAGTCCCTGCGCCGTGCTTGGTCGAGGCGGCGCGCTTTCCTGAGGAGGCCGATGGCGTGATCAAGAGCGCCCGATCGAACCGCAGCGGGTCGAATCTCGAAGGGCTACTCTCCCCGACTGGACGGGCAACGACGATTGCCGCCGGTTTCACGCCGTCCCTCTCCGATACTGTCTCTCTTCTTCTGCCGAACCTTCCGCATGCGCGGTCGATACGCGCACGGGTTGCGCCGGTGCGCTCGCCGCACCAAGGCTGGCCGTGGGACCTAGGTCCTATGGCTGAGGCCGGCTCCATCGCGGGCTTTCCGGCTATGGAGCCTGAGTGCCTGGAAAGCTCTAGGTGGAGCATTACATTCAAAAATGACTCGTTCGGGGGTTGCCGCGTCGCAGGACGGACGGCTCCCGGCCTTCACAGGACCGTTCCTTACACCAGACCGCTGGCTTCTACCGCTGAGCGGGAGGCTGCGGACCCGACGAGGTCCGCGCCTTCCCTGGAGTGCCCCTTGGATCGCGGCATGCGCCGCGGCCTGCCGCCGCAGCCACCGGCGGCGCCCCGGCGCATCGGACCAGATAAGACGGAGCGACGAATGTTCCCGGCCGACGAACTGTTCACGCGCTACACGCAGAATTACGAGACCCGCCGCGAGACCGAGATGTCCCTGATGGACTATCTCCAGCTGTGCCGCGACGACCCCATGTCCTACGCATCGGCCTCCGAACGCATCCTGGCCGCCATCGGCGAACCGGAGGTGGTCGACACGGCCCGCGACCCGCGGCTGGGCCGCATCTTCATGAACCGGACCATCAAGGTCTATCCCGCCTTTTCCGAGTTCTACGGCATGGAGGAGACGATCGAACGGATCGTCGGCTTCTTCCGGCACGCCGCGCAGGGCTTGGAAGAGCGCAAGCAGATCCTCTACCTGCTGGGCCCGGTCGGCGGCGGCAAGTCGTCGCTGGCGGAGCGGCTGAAGTCGCTGGTGGAGAAATGCCCGATCTATGTCCTGAAGGCCGGCAAGGAGATCAGCCCGACCTTCGAAAGCCCGCTCGGCCTGTTCAACCCGGACGAGATCGGCGACGAGCTTGAGGACCGCTTCGGCATTCCCAAGCGCCGCCTCACCGGCCTGATGAGCCCGTGGGCGGTCAAGCGCCTCGACGAGTTCGGCGGCGACATCAACCGCTTCAAGGTCGTGAAGCTTCACCCCAGCAAGCTGCGCCAGATCGGCGTGACCAAGACCGAGCCGGGCGACGAGAACAACCAGGACATCTCGTCCCTGGTCGGCAAGGTCGACATCCGCAAGCTTGAGATCTACAGCCAGAACGATCCCGACGCCTACAGCTTCTCCGGCGGCCTGAACCGGGCGACCCAGGGCATGCTGGAATTCGTCGAGATGTTCAAGGCGCCGATCAAGATGCTCCACCCGCTGCTGACCGCGACGCAGGAGGGCAACTATGTCGGGTCGGAGAACATCGGCGCCATCCCCTTCCAGGGCGTGATCCTGGCCCACTCCAACGAGGCGGAGTGGCAGACCTTCAAGAACAACAAGAACAACGAAGCCTTCATCGACCGCATCTGCGTGATCAAGGTTCCCTACTGCCTGCGGGTGGCGGAGGAGCAGAAGATCTACGAGAAGCTGGTCAACGGCTCCGATCTGGCGACGGCCCCCTGCGCGCCGGCGACGCTGGAGATGCTGGCCCGCTTCTCGGTGCTGTCGCGTCTGCGCGAGCATCCGAACAGCAGCGTCTACAGCAAGATGCGGGTCTATGACGGCGAAAGCGTCAAGGAGACCGATCCCAAGGCCAAGTCGATGCAGGAGTACAAGGATCAGGGCGGCGTCGACGAGGGCATGGGCGGCATATCCACCCGCTTCGCCTTCAAGGTGCTCGCCTCGACCTTCAACTACGACTCGACCGAGATCTCGGCCGATCCGGTGCATCTGATGTATGTGCTGGAACAGGCGATCCGGCGCGAACAGTTCCCGGAGGAGACGGAGAAGAAGTACGTCGAATTCATCAAGGCCGAACTCGCCCCGCGCTATGCCGAGTTCATCGGCAACGAGATCCAGAAGGCCTATCTGGAATCCTACTCCGACTACGGCCAGAACCTGTTCGACCGCTATGTCGACTATGCGGACGCCTGGATCGAGGATCAGGACTTCAAGGATCCCGACACCGGGCAGCTGATGAACCGCGAGCTGCTGAACCAGGAGCTGACCAAGATCGAGAAGCCGGCGGGCATCGCCAACCCGAAGGACTTCCGCAACGAGGTGGTGAAATTCGCCCTTCGGGCGAGGGCGGCGAATGCCGGGCGCAACCCGTCCTGGACCTCCTACGAGAAGATCCGTGAGGTCATCGAGAAGCGGATGTTCAGCCAGGTCGAGGATCTGCTGCCGGTGATCAGCTTCGGCTCGAAGAAGGACGGCGAGACCGAGAAGAAGCACACCGAGTTCGTCACCCGCATGATGACGCGCGGCTACACCGAGCGGCAGGTCCGCCGGCTGGTCGAGTGGTACATGCGGGTCAAGCAGGCGGGCTGATCGGCAGGTGGACCGACGGGGTGCGTAATTGCCGCGGGGCGGGGTGTTGCAACGCCCCGCGGCAACCCCACTGTCATAGAATGCTGTCAGAGTGTGAAGGCCGCGTGA
>JBKHVJ010000188.1:0-2235 GCA_046570145.1 Alphaproteobacteria bacterium | reverse complement strand
TTGCGGAAGATGTCGCTCGGCATCTGCCCTTCGAAGTTCGACCCGGTCCAGGCGTTGTGATGGCGGTGGGTGAAGTCGGCGCGTTCGAGCAGGTAGGGGATCCAGCCGATGCCGCCCTCCGACAGGGCCATCTTCAGGTCCGGATACTTCTTCCACATCGGCGCCCAGATCCAGTCGGCGGCGCTGTTGGAAATGGAGATCGGCATCGACGTGATCCAGGCGTCGATCGGCGACAGATCCGAGGCGTGCTCCGCATGGGCGCCGGTGCCGATGTGGCAGCAGATGACCACCTGGTTGTCGGCGCAGACCTTCCACAGAGGATCCCAGTAGTCGTCGTGGATCGACGGATAGCCGAGCAGTGCCGGGTTGTCGGAAAAGCTCATGGCATGAACGCCCTGTGCGCTCAGCCGCTTGACTTCGGCGACGGCGGCCGGGATGTCCCACATCGGGACCAGGCACAGCGGGATGAAGCGTCCGGGCGCGGCGTTCGCCCAGTCGTGCAGGTGCCAGTCGTTGTAGGCCTGGATGGCGGCCAGCGCGATGTCACGGTCGGGATGAGCCTGGAACTTCTGGCCGGCGAAGCCGGGGAAGGTCGGGAAACAGATCGAGCCGAGCACGCCGTTGGCGTCCATGTCCTCGACGCGCGCCTTGATGTCCCAGGTGCCGCGCCGCATGTGCTCGTAGCTCAGCGGCTCCATGCCGTATTCTTCCTTCGGCCGGCCGACGACCGAATTCAGGCCCATATAGCCCCAGGCCTTGCCTTCGAACATCCAGACGTCGCGGCCGCCGATTTGCTGCGTCTTCGGCTCGCGTCCCTTGAAGCGGGCCGGCATGTGGCGGGCAAAGGCGTTGGGCGGCTCGATCACGTGGTCATCGACGCTGACAAGAATCATGTCATCGCGAGTCATTGGGCGCTCCTCGAAGCAGGGTATGGGGCAGGCGTTTCGCCTGGATATGGACAATCGCCGGATCGTAACGGCGGGGCAGCCCGGCCGAACCGTCGGCAGGTCGAGCGCACCGCTGGTGCGGCGGGAGGCGGTTCCGGACGCGCTTCCGCCTGTGCTTTCAAAAGCCGCTTTCGAAAGCCGGCTTGCGCCTCAGAGAAAGACGGCGAGGTTCGGCATGCCGAGCACGGACTGTTCCAGGATCACCTCGCGCCGCGCCAGCTTGAAACCATCGTCAGTCTTGCGCACCACGTCGCGGCGCTCGCCGCTGAGCAGGTGATAATCCGGACTCTCGCAGCGGCTGCGGGTCATCAGCAGGTAGCTGGAGACCGCAAATTCATCCGCCTGCGCGGTTTCGGTCACGCGGATGTTCGTCACCAGACGGCGGGTGCGCGAGGGGGGGTCCTCCGCCCAGGCGCTTTTGGTCCGGGTCAGGCGGGCGATGCGCGTGCTGATCGACCGGTAATCGTCGTGGTAATGCGCGGTGGTGCGGACGATGGTCGCCGCCTGCTGCGACAGCGGCATCGTCTGCCGCAGCGGCACCGTGTAGATCAGATCGGTTGCCAGCATCCTGCCCCACGCGACCAGATCGATCTGGTCGAGCAACCACGCCTCGTCGTACAGGAATTCGACGATCCCGTTGTAGATGGCGGAGCCGACCGGAACGCGGCGGGCCGTTCCGGCATCGGCCGTCGCCGTGGCGACGGCGGTGTTCCCAGTCATAAGCGGTTCTCCCTTGAGCGGCCTGTCCGTTGACAGGCTCGAGCGGCGTCAGTCGGCGCTGACCATGTGGTCGCGGTAGGCCAGCCACCAGTTCCACTGGGTGTCGTCCTTGGTGAAGCCGTCATAGGCTTCCGCCGGGCCGGGCCAATCGGCCGGTCGACCGACCGTGTTGATCGCCTGATATTTCAGCGTGACCTTCCGGCTCTGCGATCCGCGCGCCACCTGGGTCATTTCCGGCCACGTGTCGGAATCGTCCTGCTCGATCATCCCCGAGGTGCCGAACATGTGGATCGACTCGCGCAGCATGGCCTGCTTGAGAGGCTCCGGCGTGTCCTTCTCGGCCAGGAGCCAGTTGACGAACTCCATCCGGCCCGGACCGCGCGGCACATAGGCGTGGACCGCGATCAGCCCCAGCACCGTGCCGTCCGCCTGCGGAACATAGACGAAGGCGATCAGCATGTTGGGGAAGAGGTTGCCGACCTGCGGCGGGGTGGTGGTCAGCAGCTTCAGCTGGTCGGGCTTCAGATTGCGCATCAGCTCCGGAACCATCTCCTTGCTGATGCCAGGC
>JBKHVJ010000187.1:0-9659 GCA_046570145.1 Alphaproteobacteria bacterium | reverse complement strand
GTCGAGGTTCAGCTTGGCCCGCCCGGTGTCGGGATGGGTGATGACGCCGCCGTTGGCGACCGCCAGCGTGGTGCCGTCCCGCATCAGGATCAGCTCATGCGGTCCCAGACCGTGGGTCGGGATGGCGCCGATGCGGCGGTAGTTGTCGGTGGCATCGTAGACGCCGATGGCTCCCTCCTCGCGCGGGACGTCGTCCTCGGCGACATAGAGGGTGCGGCCGTCGGCGGAATAGTCGCCATGGCCGGTGAAGCGGCGGTCTTCCGGCGCCCGCACAACGGGACCCGGGGTGCCGTCGGCCAGCGACAGGGTCCGGAACCAGCGGCCGGGCCGGCGCGCGAACACCACCGCCTCCGCCATTCCCGGACGCGGCACGATGCCATGGGCGCGGCCGGGGGTGGGGGTGGTGAACAGCACCTTGCCGGCGGGATTCAGCGCCGCGATGCCGTAGCTCGGTTCCGTCCCGGTGGTGGCATAGGCGTTGAGGTAGATCGCGCCGTTGCCGGCGGCATGGGCCTTGCCGGTCAGCATCGCCAGCAGCCCGCCGCCCAGCAAACGCCCGCCGGCGAGAAGACCGAGGATGTTCCGGCGGTCCATCGCTCCCCTCCCGCTCATGGTTCAGTCCCCATCCAGTTCGTTGAAGCCCAGCGTGATGTCCAGCTGCGGGGCGAGCGTGCCCAGCATCTCGACCCGCGCCGCCTTGATCAGGCGCAGGGCGCCGTCGGTCTTCTTGCGGGCGGCGGGATCGGTCACCGCCTTGTTCAGCGGACCGGGCACCGCCTCCACCGCGCCGATGGCGGCGGCGAAGCTCTCGTCGATCGCCTGCCTGGCGGTCGCCCCGTCCTCTCCCGGCGGCAGCAGCGAGACGAAGCCCGGCCCGCCATTCTCGCCCATCAGGAGGGCGCGCAGCCCTTCCAGGTTCAGCACGATGTTGCGCAGCGCCCGACCGCTGCGCAGGGCTTCGACCACCGTCGGCTTGGCATCCTCCATGCCGGTGCCGAGCGGGGCCATCAACTTCTGGTCGATGATGACCTGCATGGCGGTGATGGCCGAAGCGTAAAGCGTGTTCACCGCCTCCGACGCGGTGGGGCCGAGGACGGTCGCCTGACCGGCGGCCAGCGGCGCTTCCAGCTCCTTCCACCCGTCGCGCGCATCGGTCGCGATGGCGACGACGTTGCGGGCGGCTGCGGCTGCGAGCAGTCCGCGGAAGCGCTTGGCGTCGCTACCGGTGAAGCTCTCCACCGTCACGTTCTCGTCGAACAGCAACCGTTCCAGCACGGTCAGTCCCTGCACGGCGGCGCTCTGGCGGGCCAGCGCTCCCGGTTGCAGCAGCTTCGGATCCTGGTCGCGCAGGATCTGGCCGATCTGGCGCTGGACCACGCCCGCCCGTTCCGGCCAGAAGGACAGGCGGTCGGCGCGCAGGTTCACGGTCAATGGACCCGGCCGCAGATGCTGCACGCCGGCCCAGGCGTCGGTGACCCGGGTGTGGGCCGTCCGCGCCTCCTCCAGGCCGGCGGCAGTGGGGCCGGCGGCGAAGCGGTCGAGCGTGTCGGCATAGGCGGTGGCTGCGGTCACCAGCGCGTCGAAGCGGGGCAGGGCGTGGCTGCGGACCATGCCGGCCAGGAAGGCGCTGTCCTTGTCCGACTGCCGGGCAGCGAAGGCCGGGGTCCGGGGCAGCAGGGCCGCCACGGCGGCGGCGGCCGACATCAGTCCAAGCACTATGCGGCGTCGCATACGATCAAATCCCTTCTGCCGGTTACGCGGATCGAAGCTCCGCCCATCCTTTACAAACCCAGCACGTAGCGCACCAGCCGTTTCCGCTCCGCCGCACGCAGCGCCATGAAGCTGTCCTTCGCTCCCTCCGCCTCGCCACCGTGCCACAGGATGGCTTCGGTCACGCTGCGGGCGCGCCCGTCATGCAGCAGCGAAAGCTGGCCGTCCTTGGCCGCAAGCCGGTTCAGCCCCCACAGCGGCGTGGTGCGCCAGTCGCTCCCGCGCGCCTCGCCCATCGGCAATGCGTCGCCCAGGGCGGGGCCGAGGTCGTGCAGCAGCATGTCGCTGTGCGGAAAGATGTCGCGGTTCGACAGGGCCGGATGCGCGGGGTCCTCCACCGTGCGCCAGGACGGGCGATGGCAGGCGGCGCAGCCGGTATCGGCGAACAGCTTGGTACCGGCCTCGTCCTTCGGCGCTTCCAGGCTGCCGTCGGGTGGCAGGTCGCGCAGATAGCCGTCGATCAGGCCGATCACCGTGCTGGGAATCTCCAACCCTTCGAACTGCTTGGAGTCGCCGTGCGGGGCGCTGCGGCAGGCGGCCTGGGCCGGGGTGCAGTCGCCCCAGGGTTCGGGAAAGGCCGGGGTCGACATGCCGATGTCGAGACTGAAGGCCTCCGCATCCTGATGGTCGAGCGTGGGGTGCATTGCCTTCCAGCCGAAACGGCCGACCTGCTTCCTGCCGTCCACCGTCACATGGTTCACCCGTCCGGCCACGGGACCACCGGATGCCGCCTGCCTTGCAGCCTCGGCCTCGATCGCCTCGGCCGGGATGCGGTCGAGCAGGCCCATGCCGTGGACGCGTGGCGGCACGCGGGCGGACATTGCCGTCGCCTGCGCCAGCGGACCGTAGCCGAGATCCTCGACGACCGGCGTGGGATGGCGCAGCCGGACGGTCTCGCCGTCGGGGAAGCGCACATCCTCCTCCCGGTAGGTGACGCGGGGACGTCCTTCGATCACCTGTCCGAGGATGGCGTTCGACTGGATCTGCCGGCCATAGACCGGGTCGTCGTTCAGCTTGATCGCATAGCCGACGCCCTGGTCCCCCTCCACCGCCGGGTCGGGCGGACGGCCGCCGCCGCCGCGCGGATGGCAGGTGGCGCAGGAGCGCGCGTTGTAGAGCGGACCGAGACCGTCCGCCGCCTGGGTCGCGGTGGGCGCCGCCACCCACATGCGGCGGAACAGAGCCTCGCCGATGCGGTTGTCCAGGCTGTCGGCGGCCTGCGCGGCGGGGGCGAGGAGAAGAAAAAACGCGGCCGCTGTGCCGCGAAGGGAAATCTCAAGCAACGCGGATGTATCCCATCATGCCGGTGTCCTGATGTTCGATGATGTGGCAGTGGAACATCCAGTCGCCGGGATTGTCGGCCTTGATGGCGACGCGCAGGCGTTCCTTCGGCTCCAGCAGGACGGTATCGGCATGGTGGGGCACCACCTTGCGTCCGTCCGACGACAGCACCTTGAAGGTGTAGCCGTGGATGTGGATCGGGTGCAGATGCGGCGTCAGGTTGGCCAGTTCGAAGATGTAGCTCCGGCCCTTCTCCAACGTGGCCAGCGGCGGCGGCAGATGCTCGTGCCCGCCCTCCGGCCAGCTCTGCTGGTTGATCGCCCAGAAGGTCTTCTCCGACAGGCAGAGCGAGTCGGCATAGGGCAGTCCGGCCAGGATCTCCGGGGCGAAGCTCTGGGCCACCGCGGTGGCGGAGAATGCCATCGGGATGACGGGCGCATCCTTCAGGTCCGGTTCGGGAATGGCGGAGGCCGGCAGGGCGCGCGGCTTGAAGCGCTTGTTGGGCAACGCCGGGCCGACGGCGCGGAAAGTGGCGAGCGGCCGGGGCTCGGCTGAATAGACGTTGGTCAGCCGCAGGGTCTGACCGGCCTTGGCGGGAGCGCGGAACAGCACGTCGATGCGCATCGCCGGGCCCATGGGCCAGCCGTCCAGCGGGCGGGGCGGCAGCGGGTTGCCGTCGACGGCGACGATCCAGGCCTCCGCGCCCTCCACTCGCAGATCGACCACACGCGTGCTGTCGATGTTGTAGAAGCGCGCGCGGATGTCGCCGTTGGCGGGGACCTCGATCACCGGATCGATGGCGCCGTTGACGGTCGACACGCTGCCGAAGGTACCGGCGCGCGCGGCGCCACGGTCGGTGATGAAGCTGCCGAAGCTGCCGGACTTGTCCAGTACCCAGTCCTTGACCAGGCAGACGATGTCGGCATCGAACTTCGGCGCGTCCGGCTCCTCCACGATCAGCACGCCGGCAAGGCCGCGGCCCAGCAGTTCCACCGTGTTGCAGTGGGGATGGAAGAAGAAGGACCCGGCGTCGGGCGGGGTGAATTCATAGACGTGGCGCTCGCCGGGTTTGGTCGGCGGCTGGGTCAGGTAGGGGACGCCGTCTTCCAGGTTCGGCAGGCGGATGCCGTGCCAGTGGATCGAGGTGTGCTCGTCCAATCCGTTGACCAGGGTCGCGCGCAGCCGCTGGCCCTTGCGCATGCGGATGATCGGACCGGGAAAGCTGTCGGCATAGGTGATCAGCGGCGACGGTTCGGCGGGTTCCGGCAGGATGCGCTGAAGACGCTGCTTCGCGACCAGGTCCACCTCGACCAGATCGCCGGCGGAGGTGATGGGCACCGGCCCGCTCAGTCCGGGCTTCAGGGCACCGGCTGCGGGTGCGGCGGCTCCGGTGCCGCCCAATGCCGCCGCCGTGACGGCAGCGCCCCCGGCGCGCAGAAGGGCACGGCGGGACAGAGGGGCGGCGAGGCGGTGCGGCATGACGGCAGTCCGGAAACGACAGGCAGGAAAAGCCGGCTCCGGCCCCGCCCCCTCCGCGCCGGATCGGCCCGGAAGGGAAGGTGGGGGGATGGTCATGCGCGAAAGGGGCGCGGGACCGGAGCCGGATGCAGGCTTACTTGCCGACCTTCGACGGATCGTCGAGACTGTCGGAACCCTCGATGCTGATGGAGACACCCAGGGTGCTGACGGCACCTTCCAGCGCCTTCTTCTGGTCGACAAGACGGTCGACGGCGGTGGCAACCAGCTTGTTGCCCTCCTCGTTGTCGGCGGCGATCATCTGGTCGTAGGCCATCTTGCCGCTGTCGGCGGTGTCCTTGATCGCCTGCATCGCCTTCATGGTCTCGGCCATGGCGGTCTTCACCGCGGCGTCGGCGTCGGCGGACTTGGCGGCGACCAGCTGCGACAGCGAGGCGCCGGAGACGGTCTTGCCGTCGATGCGCTTGTAGCTGCCGTTGTAGACGTTCACCATGCCGACTTCGTCGTAATAGTGCGAGTTGTGGGTGTTGTCGGAGAAGCAGTCATGCTCCTCCTCCGGATCATGCAGCATCAGGCCGAGCTTCATGCGCTCGCCCGCCAGTTCCCCGTAGCTCAACGAGCCCAGGCCGGTCAGCATGCGGGCGATGCCCTCGCCTTCCGGGGCCTTGGCGATGGAGGCGCGGGCCTTGCCCTTCGGCGCCCAGCCGGCGGTCATCTCCGCGAGGTCGTCGACCAGCATCTGGGTGGCGACGGTCAGATACTGGGCGCGGCGGTCGCAATGGCCGTTGGTGCAGTCCTTGCCCTTGGCATAGTCGGTGGCCTTGCGCTCGCCGGCACCGGGGCCGGTGCCGTGCAGATCCTGGCCCCACAGCAGGAATTCGACGGCGTGATAACCGGTGGCGACGTTCGCCTCGACCTTGCCGGCCTCGTGCAGCTTATCGCTCAGCAGGCCCTTGTTGATCTTCGCCGCGTTGATCGTCTTGCCGCCGGCCGTGATCTTCGGGTTGGCGATGACGTTGGCCTTGGCGTAGGGGTTGCTCTCGCCGCCGGCATAGCCGTCGTCGACATAGTCGATCAGGCCCTCGTCCAGCGGCCAGGCATTGACCTTGCCTTCCCATTCATCGACGATCGGATTGCCGAAGCGGAAGGCTTCCGTCTGCATGTAGGGAACGCGGGCGACCTTCCAGGCCTCGCGCGCCTTCGCCAGAGTCTCCTCCGTCGGGTTGGCGACCAGGGCGTCCACCGCCTTCTTCAGCGCCTTGGCGCTGTTGGTGGCGTCCTCGTAGGCGGCATGGGCAATGTCGGCGTAGTTCTTCGCCACGTCCTTGTAGGCCGGTGCCGCCGCCTGGACGGCGAACGGCATCAGGGCAACGACGGCTACGGCGGCAAGGCCGGCAGCGCGCTTCGACATGGAGGTCTCCTCGAACGTCGGTGGTCTGAAATGACGGTAAGTGCGACTGATTCTCAGCGAATAACGTCGCGAATCATTCTCACTGTCAAGCCCTATCGGCGTTGGGGGTACTCGGAAAAGCGGCTACGGCCGGCGGCTGCGTCGATATTACCCGGTGATGGTGGAAGGGAAGCCGTTCGTCACCCCTGGCGGAGAGCCCGATTGAGCGCCTGGCCCAGATCTTCGAACAGGTCGTCGGGCGACTCAAGGCCGACCGACAGGCGCAGCAGATCGCCGGGAACCGGAGAGGTCGGGCCTTCGATGCTGGCGCGGTGTTCGATCAGGCTTTCCACCCCGCCCAGCGACGTGGCGCGGCGCCAGACGCCGACATGGGCGGCGGTGTCGATGGCGGCCTGGGTGCCGCCCTTCACCCGGATCGACAGCATGCCGCCGAAGCCGCCGGTCATCTGCCGCGAGGCGATGCCGTGGCCGCGGAAGCCGGGCAGGCCGGGATAGAGCACCTCCGACACCTGCGGGTGGGCGGACAGCCGCTCCGCCAGGGTCATGGCGGCGGCGCACTGCCAGCGGACGCGGGCGAACAGGGTGCGCAGCCCGCGCTGGAGAAGCCACGCCTCGAAGCTGCCGAGGATGCCGCCCTGCTGGGTCTGCACCGCCTTGATGCGGCTCCAGAACTCGTCCTTGCGGGCGGCGGTCAGGGTGCCGGCGACGACATCCGAATGGCCGTTCAGGTATTTGGTCGCCGAATGCATGACGATGTCGGCGCCCAGTTCCAGCGGACGGGTCAGCACCGGGGTCGCCACCGTGCTGTCCACGGCGAGCCAGGCCCCGGCCTCATGCGCGAGTTCGGCCACCGCGGCGATGTCGGTGACGGTCCACAGCGGATTGGCCGGCGTCTCCAGCCAGACCAGCCGCGTCTCGCCGGGGCGGAGTGCTGCCCGGACCGCATCGGTGTTGCTGGTGTCCACCCCTTCCACCCGCAGGCCCCAGCGGGTCGCCGGGCCATGCACCCAGTTGCGGAAGGCCCAGTACATCACGTCGGGAACGATCACATGGTCGCCGGGATCGAGCGCCTGGAACACCGCCGTCGCCGCCGCCATGCCGGAGGCGAACAGCAGCGTGTCCGCGCCCTTTTCCAGTTCGGTGATGGTCCGGGCCGGCGTGTCGAAGGTCGGATTGTCGGCGCGGGCATAGACCCGGCCGCGGCCATAACCGTTGTCGGGATCGCGGATGTAGGTGGTGGATGGGTGGATCGGCGGAATGACCGCACCGCTGGCGGCGTCCTCAAATCCCAAGGCGCCAGCGGCGATGGTTTCGGGACGGTGGGGGCGGTCGGTCATAGCCGGGCTCTCCGGATTGGGCGGAAGGGGGTTACAACGATACGCTTCGGACCGTCTCCGGCGCAACGCCGCGTCACAGCAACCGATTTTCTGCCGTTCGGAATGCAGGCCATCGCCTTTCGGCCATGGGACTAGACGAGCGGCCGATTGATAGAAGAGGAGCCAGCCGGTATTCAGGCAAGACGTCGCACCGGGACACACCGAACGGAGACAAGCCTTGCCCCTCAGCGACAGTGGCCCGGGAAAAATGCTGTCGTTGCGGGACAGTGCGGTCGGTGCCCTCATCGCTGATTTCGACTGGTCGAGAACATGTCTGGGCCCGATCGAGGGCTGGCAGCCAGGCCTGAGGACAATCGTCGACCTGATCATCCATACTCCGGTGCCGATGGTTCTCATGTGGGGGCCGGAACACCGGATGATCTACAATGACGGCTACGCCCTGATCGCCGGGGCCAAGCATCCGCAGGCGCTGGGCGGAACCGTCCCCGGCATCTGGCCGGAAATCTGGGACTGGAACCGCCGGATTCTGGAGAAGGGCTTTCGCGGAGAGGTGCAGACCCACACCGGCCATCTCTTCATGCTGGAGCGCAACGGTGCGGCGGAAGAGGTGTGGTGCGATCTGTTCTACAGCCCGGTATCGGACGAAACCGGGCGGGTGGCGGGCGTGCTGTGCACCGTCATCGAAACGACCGCCCGTGAGACGGCGATGCGGGCGACCGAACGCAGCGAGGCCCGCTTGCGCCGCGCCCAGCAGGCGGGTCAGGTGGGCGGTTTCGAGCTGGATCTCACTACCGACCGGATCGAAGGTTCCGACATGTTCTTCAGCCTTTGGGGCCTGCCCCCGAAGGAGTCGGCCCCGTCCGCCCAATTCCGTGAGCTGATGCATCCCGAGGATCTCTGGCTGGCAGCCGATTCGCTGCGGACCACGGAGAAATCGCCGCTGGTCGCGGAGTACCGCATCTGCCGCGCCGACACCGGGGAGGAACGCTGGATCGCCCGGCGTGCCGATTTCGAATGCGGTGCCGACGGCCGCCCGGTCCGGCTGGTCGGCACGCTGCACGACATCACCGACCTGAAGCGCGCCGAGATGGCACTGCGACGCCTGAACCAGGACCTGGAGGAACGCGTCTATCAGCGCACCCGCGAACGCGACCGAATCTGGACGGTGTCACAGGATCTTCTGTGCGTGGCCGAGCAGTCCGGGGTGGTCCTCAGCATCAATCCCGCCTGGACCCGCACGCTGGGCTGGTCGGAGGAGGAGATCGTCGGACGGCGCACCCATTGGATGGAGCATCCCGACGACCAGGAACGCACCGATGCGGAATTGAAGCTGCTGGCGAAGGGGGAGACCACGCTGCGGTTCGAGAACCGGTTCCGGTGCAAGGACGGCGGTTATCGATGGCTGTCCTGGACGGCGGTGCCGGCCGATGAGCATCTGTATTGTGTGGCCCGCGACGTCACCGCCGAGCGGGAGCGCGATGCCGAACTCGAGCATGCCCGCGACCTGCTGCGCCAGAGCCAGAAGATGGAGGCGATCGGCCAGCTGACCGGCGGCATCGCCCATGACTTCAACAATCTGCTTCAGGCGGTGTCCGGTTGCTTGCAGATGATCGGCCGGCGCGCCGGCACCCAGGCAGGCATCCCACCGCTGCTCGACGCCGGTCGGCAGGCGGTGGACCGTGGCGCCCGGCTGGTCCAGCAGCTGATGGCTTTCGCCCGCAAGCAGAGCCTCCGCCCGGAGCCGTTCGACCTGCGCAACCGGCTGCTGGGCATGAACGGCCTCCTTGCGCGTGCGCTGCGCGCCGACATCCATGTCTCGATGGAGCTTTCGCCCGGCCTGTGGGGCGCGGAGGCCGACCCGGTCCAGTTCGAGCTGGCGGTCCTCAACCTTGCCGTCAATGCGCGCGACGCGATGCCGGGCGGCGGACGGCTGTTCATCGCCGCGTCAAATGCGACCCTGGTGGAGCGGACTCCCGATGGTCTGATCGGCGATTTCGTTCGCATCCGGGTGAGCGACACCGGCACCGGAATGCCGCCCGATGTCGCCGCCCGAGTCTTCGAGCCATTCTACACGACGAAGGAGGTCGGCAAGGGGACCGGCCTCGGCCTGTCGCAGGTCTATGGCTTTGCCCGGCAATCGGGCGGAACCGCTTCGGTGGAAAGCCGTCCCGGTGAGGGAACGGTGGTCACCCTGCTGCTGCCCCGCGCCCGTAGCGACGCCGTGGAAACCGTGGCCGCGGTGGAACGGCGGGCGGCCGACGGACTGGGCGCCCGCGTGATGCTGGTGGAGGACGATCCGGTGGTGGCGCCGGTGGTGGCCGCCGCTCTGGCCGAGATGGGCTATACCGTCATGCATGCGGCGACCGGAACCGAAGCGCTCGATC
>JBKHVJ010000186.1:0-20215 GCA_046570145.1 Alphaproteobacteria bacterium | reverse complement strand
GGATGTGGGCGGCCATCTCGAGGATGACGAGGGGCACGGCGAGGGCCGTGCCGATCCAGAACCGGCGGGTCATGTCCGCGAGCTCGGGGTTCGGCTCGCCCTCGACGCCTGCGGTCACCGGCTCGAGCGCCATGCCGCAGATCGGGCAGGTGCCCGGCCCCTCCTGCCGGATCTCGGGGTGCATCGGGCAGGTGTAGATGACGCCCTTCTGCGGCGACTCCCGGTCCGCATGCCCGGGGGCCGCTGGCTTGGCGGCCGGGGCCAGGTAGCGCTCGGGATCGGCGACGAATCGGTCGTGGCAGCGGGCCGAGCAGAAGTGGAAGGTCTGCCCGTCGTGGACGGCGCGGTGCGTGGACCTCGTCGGATCGACGGCCATCCCGCAGACGGGATCCGTCACCTTCGGGCCGTCACCGTGTCCGTGAGGATCGTGGCGGTGATGCGCGTGGCCGCGATGCAGGTCAGCCATGGTCGTCCTCCATTTCCTTGCGCTCGCGCCGTCCGGCAGCGTCTTCGGCCCCCGGGGCGAACGCCTGCCCGGTGGGACTCCGGGTCGATTGGTTCCAGGCTCCACCCTCCAGTGGTTGGAAGGTCAAAGATTTTCGTCCAAGGGTTCCGACGCCCGGGGCGGCCGGATCGACCGGAACGCCAGGGCCGGGATGACCATCCACTGCGCCACCGGCGACAAGCCGGTTTCCAGCCAGGGCAGCGCCGGCATCAGGTCGGAATAGGCCCAGGTCCCCCGGACCCCGATGTTCAGCCACTCGCTGAAGGCGGTGTAGCCGAGCCCGAACGCGACGGTCAGGGCGGCCACGACCGAGAACCGCCGCCGGGGCCAGCGACGGCTCCCCGCCAGGAGCAGGGCCGCCACCAGGGAGGCCAGTGCGATCAGGACGTCGCCGCCGGTGCAATGGACGGCGGCGAACACGATCTCGCCCGCCGTCCCGGTCTCCCAGAGCGTGTAGAGCGGCATATGGAGGAGCTCCCACGCCAGGTTCCCGATGGCGACGATGGCCAGGTAGCGCCGGAGGGCCGCCAGCCATCCGGCATGTGAGGCGTGGTCGGAGGCGCCTTGGTCGACTGCCTCCGTGATCCCCATCCGCGGCTCGGCGTCCAGGGCCGAGCGGGCTGGGAGGCGGCGCACGGGAACGAATGCCTTCACGGTGTCCTCCGTCACGACCAAGCCGCGCCAGAGGCCGACGGCCGGTCCAGGTGACGATTGGGTTCGCCTGCCGAGGGGGCCGCGACGGTTGCCGGAGCGGACGCCGCGTCGGCGGCCGGAGCCCAACCGCTGACCACCCCCCATTCATCCCTACCCTAGCCCAGGCGGCTGCCCTGGTCTCCCGAAGGACCGGAGGGCCGGGAGCGGCCGCCTGGGCCAGCCGAGCTTCACTTGCTGGGCCTGAGGCTCGTGACCGTGTAGTTGCCCCCGGCCCCGGCCAAGGTGAACTCGACGGATTGGCCCGCCTTCACGCCGCTGAGGTCGACCTCGGGCGCGACCGGGAAGTCCATGGTCATGGCGGGCCAGTTGATGGCCGGGATGGGGCCGTGGCTCAGGTTCACCGTGCGCTTGGCCGCGTCGACCTTCTTGACGGTGCCCGAGCCCATAGCGCCCTTGTCGGCGGGCTTGGCCATGGACATGGAGCCGTGGTCCATGCCGCCGCCCTGCGGCTTGCCCTGGCCGGACATGTCCATCTGCGCCAGGGCCGGTCCGGCCAGGAGCATCGCGACGGCCGCGGCGATGACGGGGTGGAATGTCTTCATGATGCTTTCCTTCACTCTGCGGGATGTGCGGAACCCAACGCGCGGACGTCGTCCGCCGTGGCAACGGCCTGGTTCCGCAGGAGGAACCGTTGCCAAACCAGGTAGACGGCCGGGATGACGATGAGCGTCAGGGCCGTCGTGCTCGCCATGCCGCCGACCATCGGGGTGGCGATGCGTCGCATGACCTCGGAGCCGGTGCCCTCGCCGACCATGATCGGGAACAGGCCCGCGAAGATGGTCGCCACCGTCATCACCTTGGGCCGCAGCCGCAGCAGGGCGCCCTCGACGACGGCGTCCTCGATGTCGCGGGCCGTCATCGGCCGCCCCGCGGCCGCGGCCTCGGTCCGGCGCCGCCTCAGCGCGAGGTTCAGGTACACGAGCATGACGATGGCCGTCTCCACGGCCACGCCCGCCAGCGCGATGAAGCCGACGCCCACCGCGACCGACAGGTTGAAGCCCAAGTACCAGAGCAGCCAGATGCCCCCCGCCAGCGCCACCGGCAGCGAGGCCATCACGATCAGCACCTCGCCGAGGCGTCGGAAGGTCAGCCAGAGCATCAGCGCGATGAGCGCCACCGTCAGCGGCGCGATGGCGGTGAGGCGGCCCTGGACGCGCTCCAGGTACTCGAACTGCCCGGACCAAGCCATCGAGTAGCCGGGCGGCAGCCGGACGGTGCGGGCCACAGCCTCCTTGGCCTCGGCCACGTAGCCACCCAAGTCGCGCCCGGCGATGTCGACGAACACCCAGCCGCCCAGCCGGGCGTTCTCCGTGCGGATCATGCCGGGGCCGTCCTTGATGCGGACCTTGGCCACGTCGCCGAGCGCGATGTGGGCGCCGCTCGGGGTGACGATGGGCAGCGTGGCCAGGGCGTCGGGGTTGTCGCGCCACTCCCTGGGATAACGGATGTTCACCGGGAACCGCTGGAGGCCCTCGATGCTCTGCGTCACCTCCTCGCCGCCGATCGCCGTACGCACGACCTGCTGGACGTCGGCGATGTTCAGGCCGTAGCGGGCGGCCGCCCGGCGGTCGACGTCCACGTCGACGTAGCGCCCGCCGACGGGCCGCTCGGCGTAGGCCGAGGCGGTGCCGGGGACGGTCCGGACCGCCGCCTCGACCTGCGCGGCAAGGCGGCCGATCTCGGCGAGGTCGGGGCCGGACACCTTGATGCCGACCGGGGTCTTCACGCCGGTGGCCAGCATGTCGATGCGGTTCTTGATCGGCATGATCCAGACGTTGGTCACGCCGGGCACCTTCACCGCCCGGTCGAGCTCCGCCCGGATGCCCGCCATGTCCATCCCCGGCCGCCACTGGTCGCGCGGCTTCAGCTTGATGGTGGTCTCGAACATCGAGATCGGCGCCGGGTCGGTGGCCGTCTCGGCCCGTCCGATCTTGCCATGGACGGCCTCCACCTCGGGCACCGTCTTGATCAGCCGGTCGGTCTGCTGGAGCACCTCGCGCGCCTTGCCGATGGACACGTCGGGCATCAGGCTGGGCATGTAGAGCAGGTCGCCCTCGTCGAGGTCCGGCATGAACTCCGAGCCGATGTGCTGGAGCGGCCACGCCATGCTCGCCATGAGGGCGACCGCGGCCAGGATGGTGACCCAGGGCGCCGCCAGGGCCCCGCGCAGCAGCGGCCGGTACAGCCAGATGAACAGGTTGTTGATGGGGTTCCGGTGTTCCGGCACGATGCGCCCGCGCACGAAGTAGCCCATCAGCACCGGCACGAGCGTCACCGACAGCACCGCGGCGGCCGCCATGGCGTAGGTCTTGGTGAAGGCCAGCGGCTTGAACATCCGCCCCTCCTGGGCATCGAGCGCGAACACCGGCAGGAAGCTCAGCGTGATGATGACGAGCGAAAAGAACAGCGCCGGGCCGACCTCGGCCGCCGTTTCGGCGACCAGCCGCCAGCGGTTCTCGCCCGTGAGCGGCTCGTGCTCGATGCGCCGGTGCAGGCTCTCGATCATCACGATGGCGGCGTCGACCATGGCGCCGATGGCGATGGCGATGCCGCCCAGGCTCATGATGTTGGCGTTGATGCCCTGGGCGTGCATGACGATGAACGCCGCCAGGATGCCGAGCGGCAGCGTCAGGATGATGACCAGCGACGAGCGCAGGTGCAGCAGGAACGCCGCGCAGACCAGGACGACGACGATGGACTCCTCGGTCAGCTTGTCCTTCAGGTTGTCGATGGCGCGCCCGATCAGGCCGGAGCGGTCGTAGGTCGTGACGATCTCGACGCCCTCGGGCAGGCTGTGGCGCAGGCGCTCGATCTTCGTCTTGATGGCCTCGATGGTGGTCAGCGCGTTCTCGCCCCAGCGCATGATGACCACACCGCCGACCGCCTCGCCCTGGCCATCGAGCTCGCTGACGCCGCGGCGGAGCTCGGGGCCCAGCTGGATCCGGGCGATGTCCTGGAGGAGCACCGGGACACCGCCGGGGTTGGCCTTGACCGGCACGCTGCGGAGATCGTCCACGCCTTTGATGTAGCCGCTGGCGCGCACCATGTACTCGGCCTCGGCCATCTCCAGCACCGAGCCGCCGGACTCCTGGTTGGCGCGCTCGATGGCCTCGCGGACCTGCGCCAGCGGCAGCCCGTAGGCCCGCAGCGCGACAGGGTCCACGACGACCTGGTACTGGCGGACCATGCCGCCGATCGGCGCCACCTCGGCGACGCCGGGGGTGGCCTGGAGCTCGAACTTCAGGAACCAGTCCTGGAGGGCCCGAAGCTGGCTGATGTCGTGCCGCCCCGTGCGGTCCACGAGGGTGTACTGGAAGATCCAGCCCACGCCGGTGGCGTCGGGGCCCAGCGCCGGGCGGGCGCCGGGCGGCAGGCGCGGGGCGACCTGGCTCAGGTACTCCAGCACGCGCGAGCGCGCCCAATAGAGGTCCGTGCCCTCCTTGAAGAGCACGTAGACGTAGCTGTCCCCGAACATCGAGATGCCGCGGACCGTCATTGCGCCGGGGACCGCCAGGAAGGCGGTCGAGAGCGGGTAGGTGATCTGGTCCTCGACCACCTGGGGCGCCTGGCCCGGGTAGGTGGTCTTGACGATGACCTGCACGTCGGAGAGGTCGGGGATGGCGTCCACGGGGGTGTTGCGCACCGCCCAGAGGCCCCACCCGGCGAGCATGGCGGCCAGCAGCAGGACGATGCCGCGGTTGCCGACCGACCAATGGATCAGGCGCTCGATCACGGCGTCCCCCCGGCGCCGCCGAGGCGCTCGATGGTGGCCGCCGTGTAGGTGTCGTCCGGCGCCTTGACGACGCCGAAGCGGACGCGGGCGCCGGGGGCGAGCCCCTGGACGGAGACGCCCGGGGCGACGCCGAACTCCATGGCCATGGCGGGCCAGGAGAGGTCGGGGATCGGGCCGTGGCTGATGGTGACCTTGCGGCCGTCGGCGGCGATGGCCGTGACCTCGCCCTCTCCCATGGCTGGACTCATGGGGGGCGCGGCCGTCTCCTTGGCCATCGGCATCCCGGCGTCCTGCATGCTCGCGAACCCGGCCGTCAGGCTGCTCTCGCTGTCGATCAGGAACTGGGCGGAGGTGACGACGCGGTCGCCCTCCTTCAGGCCCTCGGTGATCTCGACCATGTCGCCGACCGCCAGGCCCGCCTTGACCGGCACCGGCTTGAAGCGGCCGTCGCCCAGCGCCAGCACGGCGCGGTCGGCCTGCCCGGTGCGGATGAGGGCGCCGTTCGGGATGGCGATGACCCCCTCGCGGGCGCGGGCCGCCAGCCGCACGGAGGCGAACATGTTGGGCTGGAGGGCACGGTCGGCGTTGTCGAGACGGATGCGCAGCCGCGCCGTGCGGGTGTCGGGCCTCAGTTCCGGGTAGACGTAGTCGACCGTGCCGCTCCAGGTGCGGCCGGGCTGGCTCGCCACCCGCACCTCGGCCTGCATGCCGCGGGACACCAGGCCGACCTGGCTCTCCAGGACCTCCGCCATCACCCAGACCGAGGCGTGGTCGATGATGGACATGAGCGTGATATCGGATTCGACGTACATGCCCTCGGCCACCCCGAGCGCCTCGACCACGCCCGTCTGCGGCGCGTAGACCTTGATGCGCTCTGGCACAACCTTGGTTCGGCGGACCTCCTCGATCTGGCGGTCGGAGACGCCCAGCGCGGTCAGCTTGCGCCGGGCGCCCTCAGTGTTGCCCGACGGCCCGCGCTCGGCCTCGCGCACGTACTCGTAGGCGGCCGTGATGAGGTCCGGCGAGAAGACCTCCATCAGCAGCTGGCCGCGTTCGACGTGCTCCCCCAGCACCCGGGTGTGGAGGCGCTCGATCCACCCCTTGCCGCGGACGTGCAGGTGGGCGGTCCGGCTCTCGTCGAAGGTGATCGAGCCGAAGGTCTCGACGGCCGGGGTCAGCGTCGCCCGCTCGACCGCGGCGGTGCGGACCCCGAGGTTGTTCATGGCCGCGGAGGAGACCGTGACGGTGCCCTTGTCCTCGGCCCGGCCGGGCTCCTGGCCCTCGTAGACGGGGACCATGTCCATGCCCATTGGCGACTTGCCGGGCTTGTCGCTCTTGAAGTCCGGGATCATCGGATCCCACCAGTACAGGATGCGGGGGCCCGTACCGGCCTGCTGCTGAGGGGCGCCCGCGGACAGCACCTGACGCTCGAGCAGGACGCCGCCGCCGACGCCCGCCGGGACGGCGAGCAGGACGGCCAAGGCTGTGCCTGGTTTCATGATGGTTACCTGTGACGACGTGTGCGCTGGGCATCCTCCGCGCACGGCGCGGGTGTCCAGTCACGCGCCTGGAGCGCGCGCCTGCCGGATGCCCGGTTCGGGAGATGGCGTCAGAGGTGCTTGGGTGGTCGCCGCAGAGGGGAAATCGAGTGGGGCGTTCCCACATCATCGAAAGGCAGAACGTGTTCCGCCACCCGTTCGGTCACCAGGACGCCGGAAACCAGGGGGGCGATGGACGCGCACATGGAGAAGCAGCCGCCCATCAGCGGGCACGAGTGATCGACGCTCATGCCGGTGTCCGGGGAGGATGTGTCGCAGCACGGCATCCCACGGTCCGGTGCGGCGGCGATACCCGCCATGCCTTGGTCGGTCGTCTGGCCCATCCCGTCGCAGGGAGCGCCGACCTCCGCCATCGCGGCCGATGCCGCCATCGGCATCGGCATGGCCTGCGCGGCTCCGGCGAAGGCGGGCATCTGGTAGATCACAAGGGCGACCATGGTGACCCAGACGACGAGCAGCGACGCGACCGACCGACCGGCCGACCGTCCTTTTCTGCCCGCTGTGCCTGCACCGAAACGCCGCATGGACTCCCACCCTTACGCCTGCCCCCGGCGCGCATGCCCGAGCTATGTGGCGCCGCGCATCGAGAATGCAACCGCTTCCAAGAACGCACGGCGCCCGGCCGCCGTCAAGGGCCGCGTCCGCACGTTGCATGTTTGTCTGGGCTAGCCCCCGGAACGCCGTCCTTCCGCGCGCCGGGTTCGGGAGGCCGGACGTCGGGCTCCGGCGTCCGCCGGTTCCCGATGGCCCCGCGGAGGGACGGCAGGGCCGCCCGGCTCAGATGGAACCCGATGTCCCGGCGGTGACCGTCACCTTGATGACGGCCGGGACCGCGGGATACTCGAACCCGTTGTCGACCGGCCGGACGTCCCGGCTCTCGCTGGGCCCGGTGTCGGGGTGCTTCTGGCGTGGTGCCTGATTGGGACCGGCCCCCGGCGGCTCGTTCAACTCGGTTCCGGCGTCGTACAGCACGACGCGCTCCGTGAGGTCGCCCGAGATCGGCATGCCGTCGCGGTCGAACAGGTCGATGCCGCCGTCCTTCGGGCCGTAGAAGCTGTCGTTCGACTGCACGAACATGGTGGCGAACGACAGCCTGTCGCCCGGTCCCGCGGTCACCTGGACCCCGAAGCCGGGGATGAGGGGGCCGCTGTTCAGGCGCCCCTCGAGCGCCCTTTCCAGGGCCTTGGTGTCGCCGTCTTCGGCCAGCCGCTCCAGCGCCGGGCTTGCGCCCTTGCCGACCGTAAAGATCGGCGACGTGCCCTGGAAGACGGCGTACACGCCGGGGGCGATGGGCGCGCGGGTGGCCTTGCCGTCCGGCAGCTTCAGGGTGTCGTCACCGGAGACGTTCTCGACGGTGACGGTGAAGGTGACCGGCTTGCCGGGACCGCCTGCGAAGGCGGGCGCCGCGAGGAGCGGGAGGGACAAGGCGGCCAACGAGGCTGCCGTGATGAGCGTCGCACGGAACTTCGGCATCTTGGTTCTCCATGAACAATGGCGATGGCCCTGATGGTCCGGTTCCGGGGCCTGGAAGTGAAATGCCTGGTGTCTATGGACTCGATGCGCATCTGCTCGGTCAGCCCTGTTCGTCGCGGGCTTCGTCGGGAGCCTTGCATGACGACTTAGCCGGTTGCCCTCACGTTCGTGATCACGAAGCGGCTCTTCGGTATTGCGGGCATTCTCGACAGGTCGACCCGCAGGTCCTGCTCCGGCACGTCGTTATCCATGGCCGTGGTCAGCAGGCTCACCGCCCGCTTCATGAGCTCGATCGTGATCCACTCCCCCGGGCAGCGGTGACTCTGGTGATAGTCGCCTCCCCCCTGGGGGATGAGGTTGAAGGCGCTCCGATCCCAGCTGCGGAACCGTTCCGGCTGGAACACCTCAGGCTCATCCCATATGCGGGCATCGTGGTTCGTGCCATACAGGTCCAGAAGGACCCAGGTCCCTCGGGCGAAGTGATACCCCTTCCAGTCGAAGCCGTCCTTCACGCGGCCCCCGACAAGGGGGAAGAACGGGTAGAACCGACGGACTTCCTGCACGAAGCACTCAAGGTAGTCTCCGTCGCCCGCCCGAAGCCTTGCTCGGCACGTCGGGTGCTGGTGCAGCGCCAGGGCGGCGAAGGTCACGTACCAGGCAACCGCCACGGTCGGCCGCACCAGATTGATCATCTCGACGGCCGCCACCTTGGCGTCCAGCAGTCGGCCATCCGGATCGCGGTGCCAGGCAATGGCGTGCGCGGCGCTTTCCTCGGCGACCCTGATCTCGCCAGCCCGCACCTTCTCGATCACGTCCCGGCCCCATCGCTCCGTCCGGGCCCGGAGCAGCAGGCCCCGCCAGTTCCGCGGACCGACCGCTCCGGCGCCATCAACCATCGCGGCAAACTCGCGCGTCCTTTGCCTCGCCTCCGCTTCGCTGAGCGGAACGCCAGCCCACCGGCATACGGCGACGCACAGAATTTCCTGCACCTCCTCGTGGAGCACCACCTCGTCCCTGTCCCTCCACCTTTCGATGCGGGTGCGCCACAGGTCGGCAAACAGATCGCCGATCTGCTGGATGCTCACCGGAGTCATCAGGTCCATGAACATCCGCTTGCGGTGCCGATGGGCCTGCCCGTCCATCTGCTGAACGCTGCCTTTGTCCTGTAGCAACTTCAGGACCGGCATAGGCATGGAGCCCTTTCGGGTGAGGCGATCGCCGTCATAGAAAAGCCGAGCGGCCTCTGCCCCCCTCATGCAAACCGCCTTGGTGAGCATGAGCCGGGTTTCGAAGATGTCGGACTGGTGCTGGTCGCAGCGTTTCGAGATGAACCGGTAACCGTCCGACAGCAGGGCCAACGTGCTGTCCAGATTTCGGTCTCGCGGGATCTGTGACATGGCATTCACCTTAACGACCGTCAGGAGACGTATGGGGCTGGCGTGTGCACGGGCATTCTGAGCCTCATCCAGGCTTCTCCATGCTTTGCGAGGCTGACGCCCCACGCCGCGATGGCTTGGCCGGGCGCTGAACGGCCCACGCGCCCCCCAGCGCGGCCAGGAACAGGGGAACAAGGACGAGATCGCCGAAGCGACCGTAGATCGTCGGCGGCAGGGATAGCGGAAGCGGGGCATCCATGACGCCGGTCTCCCCGAGCGGAAGGCTGGCCCGCACCGCGCCAAAGCCGTCGACAACGGCTGAAATGCCCGTGTTGGCCGCACGCACCATGGGAAGGCCCTCCTCGACGGCGCGCATGCGGGCCGAGGCGAGGTGCTGGTATGGCCCGATCGAGGTCCCGAACCAGGCGTCGTTGGTGGCATTGAAGATCCAGGTCGGGCGCTCCTCCCGATCGACCACCGCGCCGGGGAAGATCGCCTCGTAGCAGATCGACAGCCCCACCGCCCTACCGCCAAGCGGGATCGTACGTGGCCCCGGCCCGGCGGAGAAGTCCCCAAGCCCGGCCACCAGCCGTTCGATCGGCAACACGCCCCGCCAGGGCACGTACTCGCCGAAGGGCACGAGGTGATGCTTGGCGTAGGTGGCCGTTATCCGGCCGTGGTCGTCCACGGCGGCGATGCTGTTCCAGTATGCGGGGCCTTCGGGCTCCGCGGTGCGCCGAGGCGTTCCGGCCAGAAGATGGGCGCCCCGCGGCAGCAGCGTGCCGATCCGGTCCAGCACGGCCCCGTTCTCCTCGAGAAAGCCTGGAAAGGCGGTCTCGGGCCACAGAAGGACATCGTAGCGGCCGGGCCTGGACGAGAGATCCAGGTATCGCTCGACGGTCGCCGCCCGCCGCTCGGGGAGCCATTTCAGTGCTTGCGCGATGTTGCCTTGAACAACGCGCACGATCGGTCCGGTGGCTTTCCCCGAGTCGTCGGAAGACAGCCGGAGGCTGCCGCTCAAGAGCATGGCGACGACAATCCCCGCAATCAGGATCGCCCAGCGGCGGTCCCGGCCGGAGGTGTTGAGGATCGCGACCGCCGGGAGCGTGGCGGCGAGGACCGTCAGCAGGCTCAGGCCGTAGCTGCCCACCACCGCGGCGGCCTGCCGGGGCGCCGCGTAGTCCGTCCAGGCATAGGCGGCCAGGTTCCAGGGGAAGCCGGTCAGCAGATGGCCTCGCAGCCATTCGGCCGCGGTCCAAAGAGACGCGAACAGCAGAGCCCCTGACGTCCCGCGGCCCCTGAGGCGGGCGAAGGCCCATGCGGCCGCGGCGATGAAGAGGGCCAGGAAACCACTAAGCCCGGCGACCGCTGGAACGGCCAACCACCCCAACCGTCCACCATCGACATAGAGGCTCTCGGCGATCCATTGCGCGCCGGTGACGAAGAACCCGAAACCGAAGCCCCATCC
Organism: Alphaproteobacteria bacterium; assembly: GCA_046570145.1. Lineage (GTDB taxonomy): Bacteria > Pseudomonadota > Alphaproteobacteria > Azospirillales > Azospirillaceae > Azospirillum. The sequence goes on along the minus strand of JBKHVJ010000186.1, from coordinate 9,387 downwards.
CAGGATCGCGGCGGCTGCGGGCGCCACGCCCTCAAGCAGCAGGAAGAAGCCGCCGAACGCGAGGACCAGCACCGGGAAGAACGAAAACGGCGGCAGCGCGAGGACAGCCAGACCGCCCAGAGGCAGGGCGAGTGTCGTCCGCCACAGCAACTCCAGCGCAGGCGCTCCGGCAGCGTCGTTGGCATCTGTATCGGCGCACCCATGCTGGGCGGCCTCGGGGCGCAACACCGTCCGTTTGGTGTCCGCAGGCTCTGTCATGAGCCGCCGCCCCTGGCCTGGGCGAGCGCATCGAGGACGGCCCCGTTCGAGAGGATCTCAGGCAGCACGATACCACGCGGCGCGCCTGGCCCGTAGACGGCGTTGAACGGGATGCCGTACCGGTCGTGCCGGGCGAGGTAGTCGGAGATCCGCGCGTCGGGCCGGGTCCAGTCGGCCCGCATGGGCACGACACCATCGGCGGTGAGGGCGGCCGCGACTTCTGGCCGATCCAGGACCAGGGATTTGTTGGCCTTGCAGGTGATGCACCAGTCCGCGGTGACATCGACGAACACCGTCCGTCCTTGGGCGACCAAGCGTCCGATCTCGGCTTGGTCGAACCGGGTCCACTTGGCCGCCGAGGATGCCGCAGGCGGCGAAAGGGTCCGCGTCGCGGCATCGAGCACCACCGGGGCGGCGAGCGCGCCGGAGAGAGCGGTGACCGCGGTCAACACGGCCGCGGCTCGTCCGAGGCGGGAGCGGAACAGAAGCGCGGCGGCGAGAACGAACAGCGCGGCGGCGACCGCAGCGGAGGACGGCCAGGAGGTCTGGGCCGCCAGCACGCTCAGGAGCCACGCCGCGGTCCCGAGCAGCGCCAGCGCAAGCAGGCGCCGCAACATCATCATCCAACGTCCCGGGCGCGGCAGGAGGCCCGTGAGCCGGGGGAACGCCGATACCAGGAGATACGGCGCGGCGAGCCCCAGGCCGAGCGCGGTGAAGATCGCCAGGATCTCGGCCGGGCCCCGGGCCAGTGCGAACGCCACGGCCGTGCCGACGAACGGCGCGGAGCACGGTGTCGCCAGCAGCGTCGCGAACGCCCCCGCCGCGACGTTGCCGCCCAAGCCGTCGCCGCCCGCGTGGCCGAGGACAGACGCCACTCGGGACGGTAGCGGGATCTCGGGCCCACCCGCGAGACCCAGCGCGAACACGACGAGGACGGCCGCCATGAGCACCAGGAATACGGGCTGCTGGAACTGCACGCCCCAGCCCACGGCCATCCCGGCCGCCTTCAGCCCCACCAGGGCGCCTGCCATCACGAGCATGGAGGCCACAATCCCCGCAGCGGTCGCGAGGAAGCCGAGGCGGATGCGGCGCCGCTCCCGATCACGGTGTCCGATCACCGACATCAGTTTCAGGCTCAGCACCGGCAGGACGCAGGGCATCAGGTTCAGCACCAGGCCGCCGAGCAGGGCGATTCCGAGGGTCGTGACGAGCGGCCCGATCCGCGGCAGCGCTCCCGCCGGGGCGGCGGCGACCGTTAGCCGGAACTCCGCGGCACGCGGGCCGTCCGTCACGGTTGCGGTGATGCTGCTGCCGGGCATGCTCACGGCGTCTGGACCGGCACCGATGGGCAGCCTGGCGGTGACCCTCCGGCCGTCCGGCGCAAAGGAGAGTTCCGGCCTGCCGAAGGTCCAGTCGCGGCTCTCGAGCAGGACGTCCGGCTCTTGAAGCGGGCGGTCCGAGACGATGCTCACGGCGAGCGTTCCCGGCCGACCCGGTTCGAGGATCGCGCCCTCGACCCGCAGGCCGGAGTGGGTGCCGTCGTCGGGTATGGCCGCCTGGAAGCGCGCGATCAGGTTGCCCGCCTCCGGATCGGCGGCCGCACCACCGGCGGGCAGGTCGAGGGCGAGGTCGAGGACGACCGGCACGCAAATGTTGCTGCACACCAGGATGTCGGCCTTGCCGCGCAGCGCGGTCGGCTCGCCGGGCCGTTCCAAGGCCACGTCGAGCGGGAACACCACCTCCTCGGCGTAGCCAAAGGTTTCCAGGCCGAAGAGCGTGAACCGGTGAGGCGCGGGCCAGCGGAACTCGACCTTCTTGACGTTCTCCGAGGCCGACCAGTCAACGCTGGGCGGCGCCCCGGCGTCGCCGGGCGAGCGCCAGTACGTCTTCCACCCGTCAGCAAGCACGACATGCAGACCGGCGGGCACGGTCTCGAGCGTCCCCGTCGCCTCGATCGCGGCGACCAGCCGAGCCTTGGCCGTATCGTGGGATGCCCATGGCCCCTCCGCGGCCCCGGCGGGAGTAGCGGCCGAGACCATCAGGCCCGCGACCATCGCAAGAGGGCCGAACCCTGGAGTGCGCATGCCCGAAGCCAGGAACCTGCAAACGATGCCGTTCATACCCGTAGTCCTACGAAATGCCCATGATGTCCTGGCCGCTCAGGGCCGGGATTGAAACGGCTCGACCGACTTGCCCAGCCAGGAGAGCAGCAGCAGCATCGCCACGCCACAGAAGATGGCCGCGTCCGCCAAGTTGAAGGCAGGCCAGTGCCAACCAAAGGCGTGCAGGTCGAGGAAGTCCGTGACTGCGCCCTGGCGGACCCGGTCGATGACGTTGCCCAGGGCGCCGCCGATGATGGCGCCCAGGGCGGCCGCCTCGCTCTGGCTTATAGAGCGCATTGCCCAGGCGAGGAGAAGGGCGACGATGGTCAGCGCGAGGCCGGAGAGCAGCCAAGGTCCCACGGCCCCATCGCCGAACAGCCCGAAGCTGACACCCCGGTTGAAGCCAAGCGTGAGATTGAAGAACGGCGTTACTTCGATCAGGCGCGGGGGATTCATGACGTGCTCGATGATCGCCCACTTCGAGCCTTGGTCGAGCGCGACGGCAAAGGTGGCGGCGAGGAGTGCAGCCCCGAGCCTCCTCCGGCGCCCAGTGAGCGTGTTGTTTGGGGCGGCACTTTGCAATGTCATGCGGTGTCCTCTGTGGGCGTGGAGACGGCATGCCGGAGGTTCGATCCCACGGGCCGTTGGGAGGCGATCAACGAGCCGCAAGGATGGCGAGCATGGTCGCCCCGGCGGCGATGCGATACCAAGCGAACGGTGTGAAGCCGTGACGGCCGACGAACGCCACGACCACGCGCACGACGGCAAGCGCTGCGAGAAATGCCGCGGCGAAGCCGACGACAACCACGAGCGCGTCGTCCGGGTTGAGAACGCCCGGGTTCTTGTAGATGTCGAGGGTGGTTGCGCCGAGCATGGTCGGGATGGCCAAGAAAAAGGAGAACTCGGCTGCCGTCCTGCGATCGACGCGCAGCAGCAGCGACCCCATGATGGTCGCCCCTGAGCGGGAGACACCCGGGATCATCGCCAGGGTCTGGAAGGCACCGATCAGAAGCGCCGTCCTGGGACGGAGCCCTTCGATCTCGTGCACCCGCGACACTGGGATGGCGCGCTCGATCACAAGGATGGCCAAGCCGCCCAGGATGAGGCTCACCGAAACCACATAGGGGGAAAACAGCACGCTCTTGATGAATCCATGCGCCAGGGCGCCGACCAACGCCGCCGGAAGGAACGCCAGAAGGACGACGACGGCAAAGTGACGAGCGGCGGGGTCGTGCGGCAGCCCGGTGGCGACTCCAAGGAGCTTGGCGCGATACACCCAGCACACGGCGAGGATCGCTCCGAGTTGAACGACGATCTCGAACACTTTGCCAGGCGGCCCCTGAAAGCCGAGGAGATCGACAAGCAGGATGAGGTGCCCCGTGGAGGAGACAGGGATGAACTCGGTCAAGCCTTCGACGATGCCCAGCAGCGCCGCCAGCATGTAGGTGTCACTCATGAGGGGGCTCCTTGAAACCGGTGGCAGACGGGGTGCCTATAGGGCACCGGTAGAGGAGGCATTGCTCCGGCATCATGGCGCTGCCGCGCCCGCCGCCCCCGCCGCTGCACGTAGCGGGCGCGGCGGTGCGTGCGAGAGGCACGCGCTACGCGGTCGCGGATTGAGCCTTCAGCAGGCGCAACCCGTTCAGGACGACGAGCAACGAAGCCCCGACGTCGGCGGCGATGGCGCCCCACAGCGAGGCCATCCCGACGAAGGTCAGGACGACGAACACCAGCTTCACGGCGAGCGAGAAGCCGATGTTCTGCCGAATGATGCCCAGCGTTTCTCGCGAGTGCCGGACCAGCCACGGCAGCTTCGAGAGGTCGTCCGACATCAGGGCAATGTCGGCGGTCTCGATGGCGGCGTCCGTGCCGACCGCGCCCATGGCGATGCCCAGGTTGGCCCGGGCCATGGCCGGGGCGTCGTTGACGCCGTCGCCGACCATGGCGACCGCCCCGTGCTGCGCGACGAGATCCTCGACCGCGGCCACCTTGTCGGCCGGAAGGAGCTCGGCCCGCACCTCATCCACACCCGTCTCGCGGGCGATCGCCTCGGCGGTGGCCCGGTTGTCGCCGGTCAGCATGACCACGCGCTGGATGCCCGCCGCGTGCAGCGCCGCGACCACGGCGCGGGCGGCGGGCCGGACGGTGTCGGCGACCGCGACCAGCCCCCACACGCCGCCCTCGTCGCCGACGGCGACCAGGGTGCGCCCGGCCGCCGCCAACTCGTCGGCGCGCCGCAGCGCCTCGGGGGTGGCGAAGCCGCGCTCCTCCAGGTAGCGGCGCGAGCCCAGCCACACCGCGCGCCCGTCCACCCGGCCGGTGACGCCCCGGCCGGGCACCGCCTGGACATCCTCCGCGGGGACCGGCGACACGCCCCGTTCCTTGGCGTTCTCCAGGATAGCGTGGGCGAGCGGGTGCTCGCTGCGCGCCTCCAGCGCCGCCGCGAGCGCCAGGAGGTCCGCTTCGCCGCGGCCGCCGAGCGGGACCAGGTCGGCGACCCGCGGGCGCCCCTCGGTCAGCGTGCCGGTCTTGTCCATGGCGACCGCCTTGAGATGGGCGGGCGCCTCGAGGTAAACGCCGCCCTTGACCAGCACACCGTTGCGGGCCGCGCCGGTGAGCGCGGCGACGATGCTGACCGGCGTCGAGATGACCAGGGCGCACGGGCAGGCGATCACCAGCAGCACCAGGGCGCGGTAGAACCACGCCTGCCACTCGCCGCCGAACAGCAGCGGCGGCAGCAGGAAGACGGCGATCGCCAACGCCATGACCACGGGTGTGTAGATGCGGGCGAACCGCTCGACCCACGCCTCGGTCGGCGCGCGGCGGCTCTGCGCCGAGCCGACCATGCGGATGATCTGGGCGAGCGTGGTGTCCTGGGCGGCCTTGGTGGTCTCGATCTCGAGCGCGCCCGCGCCGTTGATGGTCCCGGCGAAGACCTCGGAGCCTGGCGCCACCGCCACCGGCGCGCTCTCGCCGGTGATGGGGGCTTGGTTGACGTCGCTCGTTCCGGCGGCGACCCGGCCGTCGAGCGGCAGCTTGTCGCCGGGGCGGACGACGATGTGCGCCCCGACGGCGACCTCGCCCGCGGGCACCTCGCGCTCGGTGCCGTCCGGGAAGCGCACCCGCGCCGTCGGCGGGGCAAGCTCCATCAGCGCGGCGACGGCGCGGCGCGCCCGTCCCAGGCTCCACGCCTCAAGGGCGAGGGCGAGGGCGAAGAAGAAGGACACGGTGGCCGCCTCGAACCACTCGCCGATCAGGACGGCGCCGATGACGGCGACGACCATCAGCAGGTTCATGTCCGGCCGCAGCCGCCGTGCCGCCAACCACGCCTTCGGAGCGACGTAGCGCACCGCGCAGAGGATCGAGACGGCGTAGGTGAGGATGGCAACCCACGGCGCCTCGGCCTCGCCCATGAAGGCGACCGCGGCGCCGCCGCCAAGCCAGGCGTGCAGCCCGAAGCCGACGGCCGCGAGGACACCGCTGGCCGTCGTGAGCGTGGTCTGGAGGCGCCGTCGGCGCTCCTCCGCCTCGGTCGCCTCCGTGCTGGCTCCCTCCTGCCAGAGCTCCGCCTGCATGCCGGTCCGGGCCACGGCCGTGCTGACCCGCTCCAGGGTCGCGGCATCCGGGTCGCCGGAGATCGACATGCGGCCGTTGATGAGGTCGAAGGCGAGCTTGTCCTCGCCGCCGACCACCGGGCCGACCTCGCGCTTCAGCGCGGCCACCTCCTCGCCGCAGTCCATGCCGTGGATGCGCAGCACCGTCTGGCCCGGCAGTTGGACCGGGACGGGCGTGGTCAGGGCGGATGCCCCGCAGGACATGCCGCAGGAGCCACCGGTTGGTGCCGGTGGCGGAACAGCGCCGTCGGGCCAGAGTTCGGCCTGCATGCCCGTGGTCGCAACGGCGCGGCGGATGTCGTCGATGGAGGCCGGGGCTGCGGAGGACACGGTCATCGTCCCGGCCTTCGTGTCGAAGGCGAGCCGCTCCTCGCCGCCCACAACGGGCCCGACGGCCGCCTTGAGCGCGCGCACCTCGTTCTGGCAGTCGAGCCCACGGACCTTGAAGCGGAGCTCGACCGTCTCGCCGCGCCATAGGCTGGCGCGCATCCCGGTGGCGGCGACCGCCCGCTCGATGTCCGCGGGCGCGGCACGGTCCTGCGGCGCGACGTCCATGGTTCCGGCCTTGGTGTCGAAGGCGAGCTTGTCCTCGCCACCAACCAGAGGGCCGACGGCCGCCTTGAGCGCGCGGACCTCGTTTTGGCAGTCCAGCCCCTCGACCTGGAAGCGCAGGGGCTCGGGCCCGGGCAGGCGGGTGGTCGTCTCTTGGTGCTTGTCCATTCTCGTCTCCGCCGTGTTCATGCGGGATCCGGCGGTGCCGCCGGACGTGTGCTGTGGGGGCGTGGGTCAGGTGGACGCGGCGGCCTTGGCCTGCCGGAGGTCCGAGCGCGCGTGCCGGATGATCGAGATCGCCGATTGCAGGAACAGGCCCGCGACGACGACCGCGACGGCGAGGTCCGGCCAGGGCGTGCCGGTCCACACCACGAGCCCCGCCGCGATGATGACCGCAACGTTGCCGATCGCATCGTTGCGCGAGAACAACCAGACCGCGCGGACGTTGGCGTCGCCGGTGCGGTGGGGCAGCAGGACGACCGCCGAGATGACGTTGATGACGAGCGCGACCGCGCCGAACAGCCCCATCGCCCCAGCCTCGGGTTCGTAGAGCACGAACACGCGGTAGGCGGAGGAGGCCAGCACGGCCGTGCCGAGGCCGCCGAGGAAGCAGCCCTGGAGGAGCGCCGCCCGCGCGCGCCAAGCCAAGCTCCAGCCGATGGCCAGCAGGCCGAGCAGCGTGATCGTGCCGTCACCGAGGAAGTCGAGCGCGTCCGCCTGGAGGGCCTGGGAGTCGGACAGGAAACCGGCGACGATCTCCACCAGGCCGTAGGTCACGTTGAGCAGCACCACGGTCCACAGCGCCCGGCGATAACCGGTGGTGACGTTTCCGTAGTCCTGGACCCGGTCGTCATCGTCGTCGATGTCGGCCGCCTTCGTGGGCTCATCCATTGCACTCGTCCTCTGGATCCGCGGCGGGTTCGACGACGTGCTCGACCATGTCGGTGATGATGCAGCGCACCCGGTCGTCGGTGGCCACGTAGAAGACCTGCTTGCCGCGCTTGCGGGCGGTCAGGAAGCGGGCGGCGCGCAGCACGCGCAGGTGGTGGCTGACCAGCGCGGCGGACAGGCCCACGCGCTCAGCGACGTCGCCGACGCACAGCGGCTCGCCCAGGCAAGCAACCGCGATGCGCAGGCGGTTCGGGTCGCCCAGCATGCGAAAGATCTCGGCGAGCTCGATGGCCCGCTCCTCATCCAGTCTCAGGTCCCGCATGGCCACTATCAAACGCTCCAACGTTCATTTGTGTATTTGGTTTATCGACGACTGTCAACTACACTGGTTCCCCCGGCGAGGGACCAGGGAGGACACGTGGCGTGCGAAAGCGGGCGTTCTTGGCGCCGGTCGCCGCAGCGGGGATCGGGGTGCTTGCGAGCCGCCAGGCGGTGGCCAGGGAGCGCCCCATCCTGCACGGCGCCGAGTACGAGGGCTGGATCTGGTGGCTTCTGCTGAACGGCTTGATGGACGTGCTCCTGGTCGTCGCCATAGCCATCGCTGCCGCTGTGGCCATCCGCAGGATCTGGCGTGCGATCATGGATCGTAGGGCGCGCGGGCAAAAACCAATGGACCGTGAAGGGTAGCGTCAAGGCGCTGGCACAGGGAGGCGGCATGGTGAGGAGAGGACATCGGCGGGGGGCGCTCGTAGCAGCGGGCGGTCCTGTGCTCATGACGACGGTATCGCTTGCCCAGGGTCTGGACCCCGGCACGCTCGCGGCGGCCTGTGCCAGCCTCGCCCCGACCGCGGAAGACGACTTCCGTTGCGGGCTGGCCCACTATGTCGGCAAGGGCGCCCGGCCGGACGAGACCGAGGCGTTCCGCCGCTTCGCGCGAGCCGCCGAGGGCGGCCATACCGAGGCGCTGAACAACCTTGCCCAGATGCACCTCGACCGCGCGAGCCGATTCCACGACGGGCGGAAGGGCTTCGCCCTTCTCCTTCAGGCGGCCGAGAAGGGGTACGCGAAGGCTCAGTACAGCGTGGCGCTGCTGCTCGAGGAAGGGCACGTGGCGCGCCAGGACCTCGCTCAGGCGCGCTCCTGGTACCGGAAGGCCGCGGAGCAGGGCCATCCGTTCGCCCAGAACGACTTGGCAAACCTGTTGCGGTGGGGCGTGGGCGGCGGGCGGGACGTTGCGGAGGCAGCCCGGCTGTACCGGCAGGCGGGCGAGCGCGGCGTTCCGGCGGCCGCCTTCAACCTGGGCGAACTGTATCTGGACGGCGATGGCGTACCGCGGGACGCCCTCGAGGCGCATCTCTGGATCACCCGCGCCGCAGCCAAAGGCGACAAGGCGCTCAAGGCCAGGATCTTCGACATCCTGGCCACGCTCGAGCAGCGGATGACAGATGGGGAGCGCCAGGCGGTGACCGATCGGAACGCGCGGTGGCGCACCGGGCGCCCGGTTCCGGACAGGCAGAGCGGGCACATCCTTCCACCGCCTTGACGGACGTGTCCGTGAACCGTTGTTTGCCTCTGATTCCTACCATTGGCTGTTCGAATCAGCCGAAGTGGCAACCTATGAAATTGGGAGAAGGAGGCAGAACAGTGCATTGCGAGCCGCTGGGGCAAGACGAAATTGCAGACCTTGAGATCGATGAGGACCTGAAGGCACAACGGTGGATTTGGTGCTTCGAGCGCCTCGGCTGGAGTGTGCTAGGCTTGTTTCTGCTCGCTGGCCTCCTCGGCGTCTTTGGCGGTGGAAGGCTCAGCGAGGCGGAGTCACGCGACGAGGCCGGTCGGGTAAGAGCTATGCGGGAATCTGGGTGATGACGGTCTGAGGAGGGCGGCGTATCGAGGTGGGTGACCAAACCTGCCAGAACCTCCACGAGGGAGCGAAACGCCATGAACGAGGATAGCAACGTTGTCCGGCT
>JBKHVJ010000185.1:0-8426 GCA_046570145.1 Alphaproteobacteria bacterium | reverse complement strand
GAGTGGCTGTCCGGGCGTCGTTCGTCTCTGTTTCTGACAACGGGTCGGCGGCGGCTTGGTTCCGTGGTTGCCCCTCCCGCCATGCAGGGAATGCAACGGTCCTTTCGAGGCGCCTGAAATCCTTGACGCGGTACGCCCACCGGGCAAGATGACCGGCTTTTGCGCAGCCTGCCCGCTTTCCAGCCAGCCAGTACGGTCCGGCGGCGCGGCGCAGGCCGCCATCCCCAATGCCGACACAGGTCCCGTCATGAGCACCGCAACCCTGCCCACGCCCGAGCCGTTGCGCGTGCGCCTCGCCGCCCACATCAGCGAATTGCTGCGGCTGGCGGCGCCGGTCATCGTCTCCCGTGCCGGGCTGATGGTGATGATGGCGGTCGACACGGCCATCGTCGGTCGCTATTCGGCGCAGGAGCTGGCCTATTACGGGTTGGCCCATCTGCCGGGCAACATCATGGTCGGCACCGGCGTCGGCCTGCTGATGGGCACCGTGATGATCACCGCCCACGCCTTCGGCGCCGGCAACGATGCGGAATGCGGGCGGGCATGGCGCCGCTCGGTTCCCTATGCGCTGCTGTTGGGGGTGCTGTTCGCGCTGGTCTCCCTGCTGGGCGATCCGCTGTTCCGCGCGGGCGGCCAGACGCCGGACATGGCGGCGGGCGGCGCCCATGTTCTGGCGGTGCTTGGCCTCGGGGCGCCCGGCATGATGCTGTACATCACCACCGGCTTCTTCCTGGAGGGCATCAAGCGGCCGCTGCCGGGCATGGTCGCGATGGTGATCGGCAACATCGTCAATGCGGCGCTCGCCTGGGCGCTCGTCTGGGGCCATGTCGGGCTGGAGCCGCTGGGCGCCGTCGGTTCCGCCTGGGCGACCACCATCGTGCGCTGGGGCATGGGGCTGGGGCTGGTCGCCTATGTCTGGTGGATGCGCGGCCATGACCGCTGGCAGGTCCGGCTGCCGGTGTCCGACTGGTGGAGCGGCGCGGCGCGGCAGCGCCATCTCGGCTATGCCGCCGGACTCAGCATCGGGGTGGAGAGCGGCGCCTTCGCCGCGCTCGGGCTGTTCGCCGGCATGATCTCCCCGCTGGCGCTGGCCGCCTATACGGTCGGTCTGAACCTGACCGCCCTGCCCTTCATGGCGGCTGTCGGACTGGCGTCGGCGACGGCGGTGCGGGTGGGCGTTGCCTATGGCCGCGGCGACCGCAGCGACATGGTGCTGGCGGGCTGGACCGGGCTCGGCGTCACCAGCGCCATCCTGGCCTGCGTCGGCATCCTCTACCGCAGCCTGCCCGAGGCGCTGGGCGCCATCTACACCAACGACCCGGAACTGCTGGAGGCGGTGGTGCCGCTGATCGCCTTCGCCGCCTGGATCCTGATCGCCGACGGCGGCCAGACGGTGATGGCGAACGCGCTGCGCGGCCGGCATGACGCCTGGGTCCCGACCGCGCTGCATTTCTTCTCCTATGCGGTGGTGATGATACCGGTGTCGGCCTTCCTCGCTTTCGGTCTCGGCCACGGTGCCCATGGGCTATTCGAGGGGATCCTGATCGCCAGCCTGGTATCGGTCACCATCCTGTCGCTGCGATTCGCGCGTCTGAGCCGGCGTTGAACTGGCTTTTCTGCCCCGAATCGTTGTGTGCAATTGCGAGAGTTGCTATATTTCCTGGGCAAAACCTTCGGCCCGCAAGGCCAGTGACTGCCGCGGATTCCCAAGCGGCGGCGCATTCGAAGAATGAGTGTCCTGCTTGAGCAATACGCCCCTTCCTCCCGCCTCCGACATCGCGCCGATCAACATCGAAGACGAGATGCGGAAATCGTATCTCGACTACGCGATGAGCGTGATCGTGAGCCGTGCCCTGCCCGACGTCCGCGACGGGCTGAAGCCGGTGCACCGGCGCATCCTCTACGCGATGAAGGAGGGCGGGTACGACTCGACCAAGCCCTATAAGAAGTCGGCGCGCATCGTCGGCGACGTGATGGGTAAATACCACCCGCACGGCGACAGCGCGATCTACGATGCCATGGTCCGCATGGCGCAGGACTTCTCCATGCGCCTGCCGCTGATCGACGGCCAGGGCAATTTCGGTTCGATGGACGGCGACCCGCCGGCGGCCATGCGCTACACCGAAGCGCGTCTGGCCAAGGCGGCGGAAGCGCTGCTGGACGACATCGACAAGGACACGATCGACTTCCAGGCCAGCTACGACGATTCCGGCCGCGAGCCCACCGTCGTCCCGGCGCGCTTCCCCAACCTGCTGGTGAACGGGGCCGGCGGCATCGCCGTGGGCATGGCGACCAACATCCCGACCCACAATCAGGGCGAGGTGATCGACGCCTGCTGCGCCTACATCGACAATCCCGACATCACGCTCGAAGAGCTGATGGAGCATGTGCCCGGCCCCGATTTTCCGACGGGCGGCCTGATCCTCGGCCGGTCGGGCAGCCGGGCGGCGCTGCAGACCGGGCGCGGATCGATCATCCTGCGCGCCAAGACGCACTTCGAGGAGGTGCGCAAGGACCGCACCGCCATCGTCGCGACCGAGATCCCCTATCAGGTCAACAAGGCCAAGCTGATGGAACGCATCGGCGAGGTCGTGAACGACAAGATCATCGAGGGCATCTCCGACCTGCGCGACGAGTCCGACCGCGACGGCGTGCGCGTGGTGATCGAACTGAAGCGCGACGCGGTTCCCGACGTGGTGCTGGCGCAGCTGTTCCGCCACACCCAGCTCCAGACCTCCTTCGGCGTCAACATGCTGGCGCTGAACGGCGGCCGTCCGGAGCTGATGCATCTCCAGCAGATCATCGCCGCCTTCATCCGCTTCCGCGAGCAGGTCATCACCCGCCGGACCGAGTTCCTGCTGGGCAAGGCCCGCGAACGGGCGCACACCTTGGTCGGTCTGGCGGTCGCCGTCGCCAACCTGGACGCGATGATCGAGCTGATCCGCAGCGCTCCCGATCCCGTCTGGGCGCGCGAGGAGATTATGAACCGCGAATGGCCGGTTCATGATGTCGGCCCGCTGATCGAACTGATCGACGAACCCGGCCGCGGCGTCAGCCCGCAGAACACCTATCGCCTGTCCGAAGTCCAGGCCCGCGCCATCCTCGACCTGCGACTGCACCGCCTGACCGGTCTGGAGCGCGACAAGATCGGCGCGGAGCTGACCGACGTCACCGACCAGATCGCCGATTTCCTCGCCACGCTCGCCAACCGGCCGAAGCTGATGGGGATCCTGCGCGACGAGCTGGTGGAGATGAAGGAGCGGTTCGGCAACCCGCGCCGCACCGAAATCCAGGATCTGGAGTTCGAGGCCGACATCGAGGACCTGATCCAGCGCGAGGACATGGTCGTCACCGTCAGCCAGTCCGGCTATGTGAAGCGGGTGCCGCTGTCGACCTACCGGGCGCAGAAGCGCGGCGGCAAGGGCCGCGCCGGCATGTCGATGAAGGCTGAGGACGCGGTCAGCGACCTGTTCGTCGCCAACACCCACACGCCGCTGCTGCTCTTCTCGAACCGTGGCATGGTCTACAAGCTGAAGGTCTACCGCCTGCCGCTGGGCAACCCGCAGGCGCGCGGCAAGGCCTTCGTCAACCTGCTGCCGCTGATCGACGGGGAAACCATCACCACCGTCCTGCCGTTGCCGGAGGACGAGGCCGCCTGGGCCGATCTGCACGTCGTCTTCGCCACGTCGAAGGGCAACGTGCGCCGCAACCGCATGTCGGACTTCGCCAACATCCGCTCCAACGGCCTGATCGCCATGAAGCTGGAGGAGGAAGGCGAGCGGCTGATCGGCGTCCACACCTGCTCGGAGGCCGACGACGTCCTGCTGGCGACCCGTGGCGGCAAGTGCATCCGCTTCCCCGTGGACGACGTGCGCGTCTTCGCCGGCCGCACCTCGACCGGCGTTCGCGGCATCAAGCTGGCCGACGGGGACGAGGTGGTGTCGCTGTCGATCCTGACCCATGTCGACGCCACGCCGGAGGAGCGGGCCGCCTTCTTCAAGATGAAGCGCGACGAAGGGCTGGAGATGGAGGGCGAGGCCGCGCCGGAAGCCGACGACGTGCCGGCGGACAGCGTCACCCTGACGCAGGAGCGGTACGAAGAACTGAAACAGAAGGAACAGTATATTCTGACAGTCTCCGACCGCGGGTACGGCAAGCGCAGCTCGTCCTACGAGTACCGCATCGCCGGTCGCGGGGGCCAGGGCATCTGGAACATGGAGATGGGCGAGCGCAACGGGTCCATCGTCGCAGCCTTCCCTGTCGAATCGAACCACCAGGTGATGATGGTGACCAACGGCGGCCAGGTGATCCGCATGCCCCTGCACGACGTGCGGGTGGCGGGCCGGAAGACGCTGGGCGTCACGCTGTTCCGCGTGGGGGCGGAAGAGCGCGTGGTCTCCGTCGCCACCATCGCCGAGGAAGAAGGTGAGAATGGTGTGGGTGAGAACGGCGCAGGGGAGAGTGGTGTCGAGGACGGCGGCGACGCCAACGGTTCGGTCGGGTCGGTCGGCGATGCCGGCGGCACCGCCGGGCCAAACGAATAACCGACGGGCCTAAAGGGGAACCCATGGCGACCAGCCAGACCGAGACCAGCACGGGTCGTCGAATCGGTGTCTATCCCGGCACCTTCGATCCGATTACCAACGGTCACATGGACATCATCCAGCGCGCCGCCCGTCAGGTCGACCACCTGATCATCGGCGTCGCCCGGAATGCCGGCAAAGGGCCGCTCTACTCCACGGACGAGCGGGTCGCCATGGTTCGCGAGGACGTGGCCGCGCTGAACGCCGGCGGGGCCAGCATCGAGGTGCGGGCGTTCGACAATCTGCTGATGCATTTCGCCATCGAGATGAACGCCAGAGTCATCATCCGCGGCCTGCGCGCCGTCTCGGACTTCGAATACGAGTTCCAGATGGCGGGCATGAACGCGCGGCTGAACCCGAAGGTCGAGACGATCTTCCTGATGTCGTCGGAGAAGCACCAGTTCATCTCCTCCCGCTTCGTGAAGGAGATCGGGCGCCTGGGCGGCGACATCCGCCACTTCGTCTCCGCCCGCGTGGCAGAGCGTCTGGCCGAACGCTTCGCGCTGGAGGCCGGCAACGGCACCACGCCGACGACCAGTCAGACCTGATCCTGAAGCCATGGGCTTGATGGGCGGGCTTGGCGGCAAAATCCTGCATTCGCCATCAAGCCCATGGTTGACCTTTCGGGCGCGTCTTTCTATGGTGCGCCCACTTCCGGCGGGGGCCAGTTTCCCACCGCCGCGCTGGATGATCCGGTAGCTCAGTCGGTAGAGCACGTGACTTTTAATCATGTGGCCGTGGGTTCGAATCCCACCCGGATCACCATACTTCCAAGCACTTAGCATCTAAACCCTTGACCGGTTTGCAATCCGGTCAGCGGCAGTTTGCAAATTCCGTTCATTCGCTGTTCTCTGCCCGCTCCTTTTTGGCCGCCCTGGCAGCGTCCAGGGTGGCGATTGCCAGCCGCGCATTCCGCTTCTTCGAGGTGTATTTCCGGACCATCGTCACCGTCTGGTGACCTGTCACGGATGCGATGACCTCCCAATCGAGGCCGAGTTCGTGGAGCATGGTTGCCGCGGTGTAACGCAACCCGTGGGTGGTGTTACCGTCGCCCAGCCCCGCCCCCTTGATCGCGTCGCTCATGAGATGGACGAAGGCGCTACTGGTCAGTACCGCGCCCGTCCGCTCGCTCGGCAACATTGCCATGTGCTTGTGCGACTCGAGCCACGGGTCGAGCACCGCCACCAGTTCCTGAGCCGCCGGGATCCATAGCCGCTCGCTCGTTTTCTGTTGCGTCACGCTGATGGTGCCGGCCCGGTAGTGCTGGCGGACCATCGCCGCGACATCGCCGGCCCGCTGCCCTGTGTTCAGCAGCAGTTCGAAGGCGACGCGCTCGCGAGTGCCTTCCGCCCATGCCTTCCGGAACGCGGCAATCTCTGCCTCCTCCCATGGCCGGTGCCCATCGCCGGTTTTCAGCAGCTTCGGCCGCGCCGCCGGGTTATCGGAGCGCCAGCCGCGATCAATGGCAAAGGTCATCAGCAGGCGCAGCACCTGCACAATGTAATTGGCGGTGCGGGGTGTGTCGGCGAATCGGTCGCGCAGGGCGAGGACGTGCTTGCGCTCGATGCTGGACACCTGCGCGCCGCCCAGGCCGCCGGAGCGCTCGCCCTTGTCGTTCTTCCGCCCAAGCTCGATGGTCTCCATGTGGCGGGCGTAGGCGGATCGCGTCTGTTCGGACAGCTGCTTAAAGTCCGGCGATGCCTTGAATTCCTGAATGAGCCTAGAGAACGTCCCGGCGCCAGGGCCTTCCGCGCGTTTGGCCGGGATGGCGTTCAGCTTGGCGTAGGCAGCGGCAAACTCGGGCGCCTGCGGATTGTCCGGGAGCCGCACGCCGCTGGCGCGATGGTAGTAGTAGACCCGACGAGTCCCGTCAGCGAGCCGCTTGGTCACTGTGTTCACGCCTGGGAAGTCGACTTGGACCATCACATCTTCCTGATCGCAGCAAGGATCGGATCGTCGGCGTTCGGATCGTTCGCCGGCACTGGCATGGCGTCATTGGCCGGGGCCGATGCTCGCGCCAATCCAGACCGCCGGTCAAGCCACAGGTCCACCGCCGCGCGGTCGTAGAGGTTGCCCATCAGCGGATCGGGCCGGGGGAACCCGGCCGCCTCCAGCGACTCGCGCTTCATGAGGAACCACTGCTCCGACCGGTTGAGGTACGTCGCCACATCGCGCGCCGTCATCAGCCTGGGCTCGAAGGTAAAAATGGGCTTAGGCCGCGCCATTCGCCTTCTCCCCCACCTCTCCGCCGTCCGGGCTGGCGTCCTCCAAATGCCTCCCGATTTCGTTGATGATCCCGGGCGGCAGGATGAAGTCTGCGCTCGCCTTGGCGGTTTCTCGATGGACGATGTACTCAGAAACCCAGCCGGCGGCGATGGCGTCACGAGCCGCAGCAAGCGCCTCTGCTTCTGACTGAAAGTCTCCGTAGATGGACAGGGCGCGCGGGATGGTCTCTCCACGACGCTTCCCCGGCCGGCTGTCGGTGACGCAGGCTTTCCAGCGGCCGGCGGCTTTGGCGCGGGCGAACAGGTCGTCGGTGCGCGGCGCGTCACTCTGCATTGCTGGCCTCCTCAATCTCGCCTCGGAGTTTCCGTGCCGCTGCCAGCCGGCTTTCCAGGTCGGCTATCTCCTCATCAAGGCCGGCAAGAATGGAGCCGACTGGCGCAACCGACAGGCCGTCCACGTCGATGTATGCCCTGGCTTGCTCGGCCGTGAAGATGCCGGCCTCCGACAGGTGGCGCGTGTAGCCATGAGCGCCGGGCCGGAACCATCCACCATGCCGGCGGATCAGATAGCTCCCTTCCTTGATGCGCTTCCGGGCGACGGCGACCTGTTCGGCGAAGGTAAGGCCGGCGCGGCTCCTCGTGCTGATGTGGCTATTCTGCATTGCTGGCCTCCCTATACAGGACGTAAGCGGTCCAAAAGCATTCCAGGGCGAAGAGCGCGAGGGAGAACAGGATAGCCGTGCGGATGAGGTCAGCCATTCGCGGTCTCCCGGTCGAGCATTGAGCCGCGCAACGCCTCTTTCTTGGCGTCCTGCATGGTGGTGACGTTCTCAGGCGCCCAGCCATCGTACAGGCTGCTGCCGCCATGGTCGGTCACGACGATGTAGAACCGGCCGTCGGCCTCGCGATCAATGGTCACGGTCGCCCCCTTGTGCGTGCCGTGGAAGTGGTCGCGCGATTTACTGATGGTGCGCATGGCTGGCCTCCCTGATGGCGACAAGCAGGCGCAGAGCTGCTGACGCTGGGGCGAAAGGGACCGGGCAGGCGTAGACATTGGATGGTGTCCGCACAATGGCCGCCCCGTCGCTGTCGGCCTTGTAGCGCCACCCCTCCGGCACCAGCGCGGCGACGACGCCAAGCAGGACGGGGCGGGGGCAGTCTCCGACCCTGACGCGCTCCACGGCGCCATGAAGGGCGTTCAGGTCAGGGTGTCCGGTGCGCATCTCGTCGATGACGTCGGCGATCACGTCGCACTCCTCCCCCACCGTCACGGCGGAGCGGGCGCGCTCCAACAGGTCAGGCTGCATGGTGGTGGTTCTCCAACTTGGCGCGAAGCTCTCGGCATTCGGTGTTCATGTCATCGAGGATGCGCTGCATGTTCTTGACGCCGCTCTCGGCAGCTTGCGCCCGCGCCTCGGCCTCAATCGCAAGGTACTCCGCGTCGGCAAGCCGTCTCGACACGGCCAGCAAATGGCCCAGCACCTTTGGCATGTCGCCGCGAGCGGCGGCTCGGGCTAATTCCTGCACCGACAGCAGGTCAGCGCTCATCGGTCGCCTCCTTCGCCGACAGGGCGGCGGCCTCTTCCGGCGGGCGTCCGCCGAACATTTCGGTCAACAC
>JBKHVJ010000184.1:0-32324 GCA_046570145.1 Alphaproteobacteria bacterium | reverse complement strand
GGGATCGCGCACTTCGGCGACGCGGGCCGTCCAGGGATCGACGAAGACCGTCGCGGCCGGCGCGCCATGCGGCTGACCCGCCGGGGCAAGCCCGATGCGATAAGCCTGGTCCGGCCGGGCCGGCGGCGAGACGGAGCGCAGTTCGGCGCCCGGCAACGCCGCGCGCGCCAGGGCGACCGCACGGTCGACGTCGATGGGGGTGGCGCCCTACACCGGCTGGACCGTCACGGCGGCGCGCAGGTCGCGGGCCGGCAGGACCGACGATACCCCGGCTCCCAGGCTCTGCGGGAAGGCGAGATAGACGCCGGAAAAGGTGACGACGATGAAGACCGCGAGCGACCAGATGCCGACCGCGCCGTGAAGGTCGCGGTGAAGGCGGACGCCGCGGGCGCCGGCCTTCACCGTGAAGGCTGCCTTCCAGCGGCCGGGCCGCGGCCACCACAGCACCAGACCGCTGACGCCCAGAACCAGCATCGCCACGCCGAGCCAGCCGACGATCTCACGCCCGCTGCGGTCGCGGATCAGCAGGTTGCCGTGCAGGATGTGAACCGTGCGCAGGAACCCGCCCGACGCCTGGACCGGATTGGCATCCCCCACCACGGCCAGCGACACCGGATCGATGCTGAGCATCCCCATCGGTCCCTGCGGCGGTGCACCCTGGGGTGCGCCGCCCTGTTGTCCGCCTTGCTGCCCGCCCCGTTCCCCGCCGCGCGCCGCCACCAGACGGACGACGGCCGGACGGCCCGGCTCCTCGGGCAGGATCAGGAAGCCGGGCTGGGTGCCGGCCGGCGCCGCGGCGCGGGCGGCGGCCAGGATCGCCGACACCGGCTGCATCGGCCCATCGGCCATCGCGTGGGCGGGCGTGTCGCCCGTTAGCCCGCGAAGCTCGTCCTCCACCACCAGGATGGAGCCGGTGATGCCGAGAAGGACCAGCGGCAGGCAAAGGATCAGGCCGACCCACAGGTGGATGTTCTGAAGCGTGCGGTACCACAGGCGCTGGCTGCGCGGCTTTCTGGCGTTGGCCATGGCGATGACCTTGAAGGGGATGGCGGGCAGGGGGAAATGTGCCGGGACCGACCCGTCGATGGCGCGCATCGACAAGGACGCATCGCCAGGGGAGCTGACCCGGCGGTTTGCGAGTCAAGCGGGCACGCGCACATCGGAGGCCAGTCGCTTTGACCGCGAAACCGGCCTATCGGATGAAGAACTGGACCGGGACGACCAGCTCGATACGGTCCTGCCCCATTTCCTCCGGCGGTGCCGGCAGCGGAGAGGCGCGGCGGACCATCTCCACCGTTTCCTCGTCCAGCACGCTGTGGCCGGAACTGCGGTCGAGCTGGACCGACAGGACGCGCCCCTCGCGGTCGATGGTGAAGCGGACCTGGGCGACCCCTTCCTGCCGGCGGGCCTGGGCGGAGCGCGGATAACGCTTGTGCCGTTCCAGATGGCCGAGCACGCGGCCCTGCCAGGTCGGAATCGCCCGGCTGGGGGCGGCGGACGGCGCCGGGGCCGCCGGTACAGGCGCCGCGGCCGGGGCCGGCGGAGCTGCGACGGGTGCGGGCTGAGCCTGCTGGACCGGCTGGGCCACCGGGCGGGGCGGCTTCGGCTTCTCAGGTTTGGGCTTCGGCGCTTCCTTCTTCACCTCGGGCTTGGGCTTGGGCGGTTCGGGCGGCGGCTTGGGCAGGACCACCTCCGGTTCGACCACGGGCGGCGGCTCCGGCGGCGGGGGCGGCTCCTCGACCACAGGTTCGGGTTCCGGCGGCGGCGGTTCGGGAAGCGGTTCGATGACCGGTTCGGGCATCGGTTCCGGCAAGGGGATGTCGATGACGGGGGCCGGCTCCGGCGGGGCGACCGGCAGCGGAGCCAGTTCCAGCAGCACGGCGGGCGGTTCCGCTTCCGACGGCGTGATCGGCACATGCCACGCCACCATCGCGACACCGGCCGCGGCATGGACGCCCAGCGCCAGCATCAGGCTGCCGCCCCAGCGCGCGACGCCGCGGGCCGGCCGCTCGCTACCGTCATCGGAGAGAGCGGCGGACCAGTCCGACGCACCGTAATCGGACGCCGCGCTCATGGGGCGGGGGCCGTTTCCAGGCCGACGAGGCCGATCTTCAGGTAACCGGCACCGCGCAGGCTGTTCATCACCTCGGTCAGGGCGCCGTAATCCACCGTCTTGTCGGCGCGCAGGAAGACGCGCTGGCTCTTGTCGCCATGGGTGGCAGCGTCGAGTGCCGCACCCAGCGACTCCTTGGTGGTCGGGGTCTCGCCCAGGGACAGGGTCTTGTCGGCCTGGATCGTCAGGAACAGCGGCTTGTCCGGCCGCGGTGTCGGCGTTGCCGTGGACGCCGGCAGGTCCACCGGCACATCCACCGTGGCCAGCGGTGCGGCCACCATGAAAATGATCAGAAGGACGAGAACGACGTCGATGAAGGGCGTGACGTTGATCTCATGCGTTTCGGTCAGTTCGTCGTCGTTGCTGCCGGAGCCGAGGCGCGCACCCATCGCCGTTACTCCGCCGCGCGGGAATTGCCGTGGCCCTGCGCGGCATGGGCTTGTGCCCGCGGCAGCGCATGGCGGTCGATGTCACGGCTCAGCAGGCGCAGCACCGCCGCCGACGCGTCGGTCAGCTGGGCCTTGTGGCCGCCGATGGCGCGGGTGCAGGCATTGTAGACCACCACCGCCGGAATGGCGGCGACGAGGCCGATGGCGGTCGCCAGCAGCGCCTCGGCGATGCCGGGCGCGACAACGGCGAGGTTGGTGGTCTGCGCCTTCGAGATGCCGATGAAGCTGGTCATGATGCCCCACACCGTGCCGAACAGGCCGATGAAGGGGCCGGTCGAACCGATGGTGGCGAGGATGCCGGTGCCGCGCGCCATGCGCCGGCCGGCCGCCGCCTCGATCCGCTCCAGCCGCGAGGCGGCGCGATCCATCAGGCCGTCGCGCGACGGCGCATCGGCCGACAGGTGTGTCTCGGCGATCACCGCGCGGACCAGCGCCGCCGCCGTGCCCTGGCTGAAGCCGACCCGCTCCGCCGCCTGGGACAGCGACCGCGCCTCCTCCAGCATCGCCAGGGCGGCGCGCGCCTTGCGCTTGGCCGCGGACAGCTCGACCGCCTTGGCGATGGCGATGGTCCAGGTGACGACGGAGGCGAGCGCCAGCCCCACCATCACCGCCTGCACGACCGGGCTGGCGGCGATGAACATGCCCCAGGGCGACAGGTCGTGCGGCAGAGTGGCCAACGCGGTGGCCGCGTCCGCGGCACCCTGGGCGGCGGGAGCCACAACCTGCGTCACGCTCTGCGTCAGTTCCGGCGCCGCACCCTGTACCGCCCCCTGCACCGCCCCCTGCACCGCCGGCGCGGCGGGCGCGACAGTGGCGGGTGCGGCGGCCTCCTGAGCGCGGGCGACGGCGCCGGCCATCAGCATCCCGGCGCCGGCGATGACGGCAGCCAGAACAGGACGGTGGCGAAACGATGTCGGCATGGCAGTCCAACTCCCCTCGACGCGTGCCCGGCACGCGCGATGCAAAAACCCGATGACACTCCAGAGCAAAGCCCCCACTGCGGTTATAGTGCGAATGACTCGCACTCGCACGAAAAATCGACCGGCGCCGTGCGCAATCGGGACATTTCTTGTGGGAATTTCAAACAGCTCGACGGCCACTCCATTTGCCTTGCCAACTATTCAAGGTCGGGAAACGGCACAGGCCCGATGCTGCGATTAAGTCTCAATACCACCAAACAGCCGCCCTGTCGCGGGGTATCTCGCATTGAGTCCAGTCGATGGACCGACCGAAGTGATCTGGCATCGAGCAACAATCGGGCGCCGCCCCCGGTTGAACCGGCAGTCGCAACAGCCCCGAGGAGGAAGCCGATGAACCGCGTTTCGATTGTGGAGGAGAAGGGCAGCTTCCGGCTGGTCGCCTGCGACGGCCGTTTCGCCGTGGTGGAGGCGCGGGCCGGACAGGTCTTCGGCATGCCGCAGGACCGCGACGGCGGTCGCGATGGTGCGGCCGACAGCCCCGAGGGCATCGAATCGGTCGCGCAATGGACCGGAGAGGACGAGGCACGGGCGCTGCTGCGCGACCTGTCCCAGCGCGGCGACCAACTGGCCCGCCGCATCTGGTAGAGCCAGGGCGGGATGATCCGCCAAGACCCCGGCTGCGTAGGAAGGAGTGCGGAAAGCTGCGGAGCGCATCATGCACGGCGAGGGAAACGGCGAAGAGGCCGATCCGAATGGCGGGCTGCCATTGACCTGGATCACCGGCGCCAGCAGCGGCATCGGCCGGGCACTGGCGATCCATCTCGCCAACTCAGGCGGGCGGGTGGCGCTGTCCGCCCGCAACGGCGAAGACTTGGCGGCAACCGCCCAATTGTCGGCGGCGCGCATGCGGGTCTTCCCGCTGGACGTCACCGACCGCAAGGCGACCACCGTTACCGTCGCCGCCATCGAAAGCTGGCTGGGTCCGATCGACCGGGCGGTGCTGAACGCCGGCACCCACACGCCGATGTCTCTGGAGGATTTTTCCGCCGACACCGCCCGCCGGCTGATGGAGGTCAACTATATGGGTGTCGTCCATGGGCTGGAGGCACTGCTGCCGCGGATGCGCGCCCGTGGCCGCGGGCATGTGGCGGTGGTCGCCTCCGTCGCCGGATACCGCGGCCTGCCGACCGCGGCGGCCTATGGACCGACCAAGGCGGCGCTGATCAACCTGTGCGAATCGCTGAAGCCCGACTGCGACCGCGCCGGCATCCGGCTCCAGCTGGTCTGTCCCGGCTTCGTCGACACGCCGCTGACCGCCCGCAACGGCTTCGCCATGCCGGACCTGATGCCGGTGGAGGACGCGGCGCGGGAACTCGCCGACGGGCTGGAGAGCGGCGGCTTCGAGATCGCCTTCCCCAAACGCTTCGTCCGCAAGCTGAAGATGGCGCGCCTGCTGCCCTATCGGGCCTACTTCCCGCTGGTCCGCAAGGTGACGGGGGCATGATGGCGGGGAACATGACGGCAGGAATCATAATGGACGATGCGAAAAGCCGCGGGCTCGACGCCTGGGCCGATTTCTTCGAGACGCTGAGCCATGACACGCTCGACCGGCTGACGGCGCTGACGGTGCCGCAGGTGCGCTTCCGCGATCCCTTCAACGACGCCCACGGGCGCGACGCGGTGCGCGCGGCGCTGCTCCACACGCTGAACGGCTGCCGGGATTTGCGCTTCACCGTCACCCACCGGCTGCCCGCCGACGATCTGGCGATCCTGCGCTGGCGGTTCGAGGCGACGGTGAGCGGCATCGGCCGGATGGACGTCATCGGCACCAGCGAGGTCCGGCAGGCGCCCGATGGCCGGGTGGCCGAGCATATCGACCATTGGGATTCCGGCGAGCATGTCTACCTGCGCCTGCCGGTGCTGGGCGCGCCGCTGCGCCTCATTCGGCGGCGGCTGGGGGCGGCACCGCCGCAGTGACGGCGCACGGCTGGATCATCCGCCCTTCGGGCAAAAAGAACAGGCTGACGGTGCCGATCCACAATCCCCAGCGATAGACATTGGCGCGGTTGATAAGCGCGTCGCCCGGCTGCAGCCACATCCAGTCGTCGAACCGCACGCGCCAGCGGCCGCCACCGACCTTCAGCGCCATCTCGTAGGTCCAGTTCAGGGCATTGCCGGCCGACCGGCCGACCGCCTTGCCGATCACGTCGTCGGCGCTTCCCTCGTACCGGCCTTCCCCGGTCCTGGCGATGCGCCAGACCCGGCGGTCGGTCTCGCCGTCGGCATAGAGGAACCGTTCGTCCAGCGTCAGCTCCCGCCCGTCCCACCGGCCGTCGATGACGACGGTGAAGCTGCGGCGCAAGGTGCCGAACCGATCCTCGAACAGGCCCCAGGCCCGGGTGCGGCCGGCGAAATACTGCTCGATCCGCAGTTCGGGACCCGTCCCGGCGAAGTCCTCGACCCTCATCGCAGGAATCCCCCGTTCACGGCGCCGCGCCGGGCCGGCGGAAGCGCCAGAGCCCGACATCGATGGTGCCGGCGCGGAATCCTGCCTCGCAATAGGCGAGGTAATAGTCCCACAGCCGGCGGAAACGCAGGTCGAAGCCCATGGCGGCGATCCGCGGCGCGGCCTCGTGGAAGCGGCGGCGCCACTCGGCGCAGGTGCGGGCATAGGAGGCGCCGAAGGTCTCGACATGCTCCACCTCCAGCCCGGCCCGCTCCGCCTCGGCGCGCAGGGCCGACGGGCAGGGCAGCAGCCCGCCGGGGAAGATGTGGCGCTGGATGAAATCGCAGTTGCGGCGGTAGTGCTGGAAACGGGCGTCGTCGATGGTGATCGCCTGCACCACCGCCCCACCGCCGGGAACCAGCCGGTCGCGCAGGCTGGTGAAATAGCGCGGCCAATGCTCCTCCCCCACCGCCTCGATCATCTCGATGGAGACGATGCGGTCGAAGCTGCCGCCGGCATCGCGATAATCCATCAGGCGCAGATCGACCGAGCCGGCCAGCCCGGCCTCCGCCATGCGGCGACGGGCGAAGGACAGCTGTTCCGCCGACAGGGTGAGCCCGACGACCGAGGCACCGCAGCGGCCGGCCAGATGCTCCGCCATGCCGCCCCAGCCGCAGCCGATCTCCAGCACCCGGTCGCCGGGACGCGGTTGCAGAAGCTCGGCGACGCGGCGGATCTTGGCGTCCTGCGCGTCCTCCAGCCCCTGCCCCTCAGTCTCGTAAAGGGCGGAGGAATAGGTCATGCCGGGGTCGAGCCACAGCCGGTAGAATTCGTTGCCGAGGTCGTAATGGAAGGCGATGTTGCGGCGGCTGCCGCGGCGGGAATTGGCACGGCTGCGGTGGAACAGCCGGTTGACGGCCGACGCCACCAAGCTGCCCTTCAGCACGCCCTTCAACGCCGCCTCGTTGCGGATCGCCAGCTCGATCAGGGCCGGCAGGTCGCCGCTGTGCCACATCCCATCGCCATAGGCCTCGGCCATGCCGATCCCGCCACCCAGCACCAGCCGCTGCGCTGCCGATCCGTCGAGCAGGACCAGGTCGGCGCGGGGACCGGTCGTCCCGTCGCCGAACCGCATCGTCCGCCCGTCCGGCAGGCGCAGGGTCAGCTCGCCGATGCGGATGCGGGCGGCCAATCTCAGCAGCGCGCCGGTCCACAAATCGTGTCCGGTCACCAGCCGCAGCCACCGGGGTTGACGACGAAGCGGGGGCGCAGCGATGTCGGTCATGCGGGGAAGCCTTCTCGGGAACGGTCAGAAGCGGGTCGGAGCGGTGGGGCCGGCGACGACGGTCACCGGATGGGCGGGCGCGGGCGGGCGCGGGCGGATCGCCAGCCCCTTGCGCCAGAGATGCAGCGCCTCCCAATGGATGCCGGCGACCACCTTGGCGGTCATCAGCGGGTGCCGGGCCCAGGCGCCGAGGATTGCGCCGTCGGTCAGCTCCACCCGCCGCAGGGCGAGCGACGCATGCAGGACCGGCCCTGCCGCATCGGTCTGGCGGATCGAGACGGCCAGCGGCTCCCCCTCCTCGCCCGACGGCGGGCGGATGCGGAAGTGATAGGCGGTCTCCATGTCCATGAAGGGCGACACGTAGAACCGCTTGTCGCAGCTCTGGCGCACCAGCCCGTCCGCTCCGCGCTCCGCCGGGATCAGATAGGCGTGGCGCTGGCCGAAGGTGTTGCTGACCTCATGGATGATGGCGGCGAGCGTCCCGTCGGGCCGATGGCAGAACCAGACGCAGAGCGGGTTGAAGACGAAGCCCAGCACCCGCGGAAAGCACAGCAGCCGCACCGGTCCGCCCGCCTCGATCCCGGCCGCGCCCAGCTGCGTCTCGGCCCAGGATTTCAACGCGATGCCGTTGTCGCCCAACGGCCCGAAATCGCGGTCGTGGAAGCCGGTCAGGCCGAAGCGGTTGTGGGCGAAAAGCCGCAGTTCACGGTCCATCCGGGGAAGCTCGTCCAGGTCGGCCAGCAGGCTGAACACGCGGTAGGACAGGCGGTGGGGCACCGGCTTCACCCGGTGGTGCATCACCGTGCCGACATAGAGGCCGGAGGCGAAGCGCCGCTCTTCCCGATGGCGCTCCATCACACGGCCTCCAGCCAAGTGGCGCCGCCGGCCGGCGCAGGCGACGGGCCAAGATGGATGCGGCCGGACTCGTTCGGCACGCTCCAGGGCCGGCGCAGGCCGCCCAACGCCTCGGCCACCGCCAGTCCCGCCTGCACGCCGTCCTCGTGGAACCCGGCGCCGAAATAGGAGCCGGCGAACCAGGTCCGCCGCTGGCCCTGAAGGGTCCACAGCCGCTTCTGCGCCGCAAGCGCATCCATCCCGAAGATGGGGTGGTCGTAGAGGACACTGCGCAGGATGCTGCCCTCGCGCGGCGGACGGGACGGGTTCAGCGTGACGAACAGGTCCCGCTCCCGCGGCAGGAAGCCCTGCAGCCGGTTCATCCAATAGGTGACGCAGACGGCGTCCCCATCCTTGCCGCCATCGCTCTGCCGGCTGAGATAGTTCCAGCTCGACCAAACGGCGCGGCGTTTCGGCATCAGGGCGGCATCGGTGTGAAGGATGGCGAGGTTGCGCTCGTAGCCGAAGGCGCCGAGCAGCCGGCGCTCCTCCTCGCCCGCATCCTCCAGCAGGGCGAGCGCCTGATCGGCGTGGGTGGCGATCACGACATGATCATGGGCGCGGACGGCGCCGCGGCGGTCGCGCACCAGAACGCGGCCTTCCTCGCGGGCGATTCCCTCCACCGCGCAGTTCAGACGCAGTGCGCCGGGCATATCGACCAGGATGCGGTCGACATAGCTGCGGCTCCCGCCCTCCACCGTGCGCCAGACCGGGCGGCCCTTGATCTTCAGCAGGCCATGGTTGTCGCAGAAGCGGATGAAGGCGGCGGCCGGATGGTCGCGCATCGCCTCTGCCGGGCTCGACCAGATGGCGGCGGCCATCGGCAGCAGATGGTCGCGGACGAAGGCATCGGAATAGCCGCCGCGGTCAAGAACGTCGCCCAGCGTCAGCGTCTCCGCCGCCGCATCGGTCAGCAGCCCCGGCGCCTCGCGGTAGAAGCGCAGCAGGTCGGCCAGCATACGCCAGAAACGCGGACGCAGCAGGTTGCGCTTCTGCGCGAACAGAGTGCCGAGGGAACTGCCGGCATATTCCACCCTCCCGCCGTCGAGCGAGGCGGCGAAGCTCATGTCCGTGGCACGGGTCCGCACGCCCAACCGGTCGAACAGCGCCACCAGATTGGGATAGCAGGGCTCGTTGTAGACGATGAAGCCGGTGTCGACCGGGCCGGCGCCGTCGGCCTCCACCGTGTTGGCATGGCCGCCCGGCCGGTCTTCCTTCTCGTACAGGGTGACGCGGTGCGCCTTCGACAGCAGCCAGGCCGCCGACAGCCCGGCGATGCCGGCGCCGATCACGGCGATGTCGAGCGGTGCCGATGGCGGAAGGGCGGGTTCGGAAAGCGGCATGGCGGACGGCCCTTCTCGGGATCTTGGGCGTGATCGGGACCGGACCCAATCCGAAATGGGTAGCTCCGGCGCGAATGAACCAGATACGGCGGCTGGCCGCGGTTGGATCATGCCACGCTCGCGCTTTCCGGCACTCCGGTCGAGTGGACGAAATGTGCCGCGACAAATGTCTCACGGGCGGTGATCCGAAGCGGCAGCGTCGGCGTATCCTGGCCATGATCGCACCGCTGGCCTCACTGCTGTCGCATGCCGCCGGCCCGGACCCGTCCAGGACCGGGCCGGCCCGGCACCTTCCTGCCCGGCCTCCCGCTCAATGTCCAGACGATGCGCTGGCGGCGCGGCTGTCGGAGGATCTCGTCGCGGTGGCCTCCGGCGACCGGGCGGCCTTCGCCCGGCTGTTCGGCCACTTCGCCCCGCGTGTGAAGTCTTACATGCTGAAGCTGGGCATGCCGGCCCAGCGGGCGGAAGATCTGGCGCAGGACACCATGCTTTCGGTATGGCGCAAGGCCTCGCTCTACGATCCGGCGAAGGCGGAAGCGGCGACCTGGGTCTTCACCATCGCGCGCAACCTGCGCATCGACGCGCTTCGCCGCGAACGCCACCCGGAGGTGTCGGACGACGAGTTGCTGGAGCATGAGGACGACCGCCCCCGCGCCGACGAACTGCTGGACGGCGACCGTCGCGCCAGCCGCCTGCGCGGCGCGCTGGCCGCGCTGACGCCGGAACAGGCGGAGGTGGTCCAACTGTCCTTCTTCGCCGACCTCGCCCACCCGGCCATCGCCGAGCGGCTGGACGTGCCGCTGGGCACAGTGAAATCGCGCCTGCGTCTGGCCATGGTCAAGATCCGCAAGGCGCTGGGAGACGACGACCGATGACAGCGCGACAAGCCTTCCTGCCGAACCACCATCCCAGCGACGCCTTGCTGGTGGCCTATGGCGCCGGCAGCCTTGCGGAGGGGCTGTCGCTGGCCGTCGCCGTCCATCTCGCCCATTGCCCCGACTGCCGCGCCGCCCTGGCGGAGGTGGAGGCACTGGGCGGCGCCCTGCTGGAGGAACTGCCGCCCGCCCCGCTCGAAAGCCTGTCGCTGTCCGCCACGCTGGCCCGCCTGGATGTGGAGGAGGCCCCCGCCAATCCATGCAAGGCAGGACGGGCCCCGCTGTGGGGCAGCGGACGGCCGGACGGCCCCGGGCTACGCGGCGGCACGGCTCTTCCGACACCGCTGCGGCCCTATGTGCCCCGGGCGACCGAACTGGACGGGCTGGCATGGCAGCGTCTGGCGCCCGGCGTCCGGCGGGTGGAACTGATGCCGCGCAGCGCGGCGGGCGGTGCCGCCCAGCTTCTGCGCATCGCCCCCGGCACCGCCCTGCCCCACCACGGACATGCCGGGTTGGAGCTGACCGTGGTGCTGAGCGGCCACTTCGCCGATGAACTCGGCCGCTACGGTCCCGGCGATCTGGCCGAGGTGGACGGGGATACCGATCACCAGCCCATCGCCGACAGCCACCGCGACTGCATCTGTCTGATCGCG
The DNA here is from genome assembly GCA_046570145.1 of Alphaproteobacteria bacterium. Lineage (GTDB taxonomy): Bacteria > Pseudomonadota > Alphaproteobacteria > Azospirillales > Azospirillaceae > Azospirillum. Next base: position 21,346 of record JBKHVJ010000184.1, on the reverse strand, counting down.
ACCGACGCGCCCCTGCGTTTCACCGGGCTGATGGGGCGGCTGATGCAGCCCTTCATCGGGCTCTAGAGGTTCGGGCTTTGGAGGTTTGGGCTTCCAGGTCGAACCTCCGGCTCCTCACGCAACCGCCGCCAACGGGGTCAGGCCGTGGGTCAGCCGTTCGACCTCGCGGCCGAACGCAGCCTGATCGGCGTCCGACAAGTCGAACTTCACATGCAGGCGGCCCTGTTCGCTGGATTTGATGCGGGCGGCGAGCGGCCGGGTGAAGCCATCGATGCGCAGGGCCAGCGGCGCACCAGCCTGCCGGTCGGGAGCGCCGGTCAGCATGGCGCCGCCCGACGACAGGTTGGCGACGGTGGCGCGCACCGGTGGCGCGCCGGGGCTCTCGATGGTGCAGCCGATCGACACGGCGAAGCGCGGACGCTGGCGGCGATCGACGTCGGTGGTGGCAGTGCGGACGACACGGATCAGCACGTTGCGCAGGGCGTCGATGCCGCCGGCCACATCGACGGCGACGGCCCGCATCTCGCCGGCGCGGGCCTGGGTGGAGCTTGCCTCGGTGGAAACGCGGCGGATGCGCAGCGACACCTCCTTCGCGGCCTCGCTGGTCTGGCCGACGGAACGGGCGATCTCGTGGGTCGCCGCCGCCTGCTCCTCCACCGCCGCGGCGATGGAGGAAGAGATGCCGGCGACATCGTCGATGGTTTCCGACACCTCGCCGACGGCACCGACGGCCGACGCGGTCACCGCCTCCACCTCCGCGATCAGCGAGCCGATCTCCTCGGTGGAGCGCGCGGTCTGGCTGGCGAGGTTCTTCACCTCGTTGGCGACCACGGCGAAGCCGCGCCCTGCATCGCCGGCCCGCGCCGCCTCGATGGTGGCGTTCAGCGCCAGAAGGTTGGTCTGGCTGGCGATGTCGCCGATCAGCCGGGCGACGGCGCCGATGCGCTCCACCGAAGCCGACAGCCGTTCGATGGTCGAGCGGGCGAGACCGGCACGGTCGACCGCCCGGCCGGTGACCTCGGCGGCGTTTGACACCTGCATCCCGATGTCGGCGATGGCGGCCGACAGTTCCTCCGTCGCGGCGGCGACGGCTTCGGCATTGCTCAGCGCCTGCTGGGCCGCAGCCGCGACGGTCTGGGCATTGTCACTGACCTGCACCGCCGATTCGGCCATGGCGCCGGCATTGGTGCTCATGCGCGAGGTGCGCTCCGCCACATGGTCGACGGCGACGCGGGTCTCCTGTTCCACCTTCTCCGCCATCGCCTCCAGCGCTTGGCGCCGATCCTCCTCGCCGCGGCGGCGGGTCTCCTCCTGCTCCGTACGCAGCCGGGCGTTCTCCTGCGCGCCCTGCTGGAAGACACGCACGGTGTCGGCCATGTGGCCGATCTCGTCCCGGCGTTCCGTCAGTCCGATCTCCACATCCACAGTGCCGCCGGCAAGCGCCACCATGGCGCGCCGCAGCCGCTCCATCGGCCGGATCATCGCCGCTTCCAGGAACACCACACAGGCGGACGCCATCAGCAGGATGACCAGACCGGCGCCGATCAGCGTCAGGCGCAGCCCGTCCGCCGTCGCCCGCACCTCCTCGATCCCGGCTGTCAACTCCGTCAACCGGTCGGAGCTGACGGCGACGACCCTGGCGCCAAGCGCCTCCAGGCTGTCGCCCATCGTCTCGGCGACGCCGTCGAACTGGCCCATCATCGGATTGCCGGCCGCCGGCCCGCCCTCGACATAGGCATTCGCCATGCGCTGGCCCATCTCATAGAAGGGGCCGAAGGCGGTGCGGGTCCTGTCGATCTCCGCGACCACCTGCGGAAGCTTCAGCTCGCGCGCCAGATCGGCGGCGCTGGCGGTGTGCTCCCCGAAGCGGCGGGCGAAATCGGCCGCCTTCGCCCTGCCGTCGTCCAGCCCGTCCAGCCCGCGCGTGGCCGACAGGTCGGTCAGCCATTGCTGGATCTGCACCACGTCGTTCCGGATCTCCGCCACCAGCGACAGGAGGGGTATGACCCGACCGACCACCTCGCCGGATTCACGCTGGACATCGGACAGATGCTCGGTCTGCCGTCCCATGTCGCGCATGGTGAGGACCGAGGACAAGCCGACTGCGGCGAACACGAAAACCGCGACCGCCACAACCTTCGCCCGGATTGAAATGACGTGGAGAATGTTTCCGGCAACGATCATGATCAGGCACTTCGCACGTTAAGAGTACAAACGATTTGCGCCCTTCGGCGCATGAGCACTCTAGACCGTTTCGCCATACTCGTCACGGCAAACAATTAAAACTGCGCGAACCTTGTGCAGAACCATCAGAACTACTCTCGAGTTATTTGATATTCTCCATTGGGTAACAAAAATCTTGGCCGATCGATTTCCGTTGCTTCAAACCATCTCGCTCCGGCTTTCGGGGTTCTCCGCAGGCTGCAGGCGCGATGTCAGCGCCTCCTTGGTGGTGGCGGCGACCTCTCTCAGCGCCTCGAACAGCGGGTCGTCGGGCGGGCAGGAGCCGGACGACTGCAGCCGCTGCTCCAACAGCGAGGCCAGACGGCTCAAGCGCACGGCTCCGATGTTGGCCGCCGTCCCCTTCAGCGTGTGGGCGATGCGCGGGAGATGGGCCGCGGAATTGCCGGGTGAATCTCCCGCCCCGCCCTGCCCGGCCAGCCGGTTGGCTTCCCGGATCGCGGCGACGCTGTCATCCACCGTCTGCCGGAATGCGCTCACCGTTCTCGTCCAGGTCTCTTCGCCGATCACCGCGCGCAGCGACTCCGCCTGCCCGACGTCGAGAAGCGGTGCGGTCCACCACAGTTCGGCACCCGCCGGAGACGGCGTTGGGCCCGTCGGCGCGGAGACCGTCTCCCTCGCTTTCGCGATCGAAGCCGACTGCTGCGGACCGGCAGCGTCCGTGCCGGATGGATCCGTCCGGGGTGCCGACACGCTCCCCAGTATCTCGAACAGGTCGGCCGATACGATGGGCTTGGTCAGGTAGGCGGTCATGCCGGCGGCGAGATACTCGGCGCGGTGGCCCGGCATGACGTTGCCGGTCAGCGCCACGATGGGCAGGCTGGATGCCGGGCCCGGCATGGCACGGATGTGCCGGGTGGCAGTGACGCCATCCATCACCGGCATCTGCACGTCCATCAGGACCAGATCGAACCGATCCTCCTCCACCAGCCGCACGGCCTGCAGCCCGTCCTCCACCGCCGTCACCCTGTGTCCGGCACGGCGCAGCATGGTGACGACGATGTCGCGGTTGATCTCGTTGTCCTCGGCCACCAGCACGCGCAGGCCCCCGGCTTCTTCCGTCCCCCGCCCGCCCTGCAGCGCCCCCTGCAGCGCCTCCTGCGGCACCGGTTCCGGAGCGCAAGGCGCGGTCGGGACGCCGTCGCACGGATCGGCGGCGGGTTCGCAGCGCACGGTGAACCAGAAGGTGCTGCCCTTGCCCTCGGCGCTGACGACACCGATCCGCCCACCCATCAGCGTCACCAGTTCGCGGCTGATCGCCAGCCCCAGCCCGGTTCCGCCGAAGCGCCGGGTGGTGGAGCTGTCGCCCTGGGTGAAGCGGCGGAAAAGGGACGGCTGGACGTCATCCGGAATGCCGATGCCGGTATCGGCCACCTCGAAGCGCAGGAAGAAGCTGCGGCCCGGCACGGCCTCCCCCTCCAGCCCGACCCGCACCGCGACACCGCCGCGTTGGGTGAATTTGAGCGCGTTGCCGACCAGATTGACGAGCACCTGCCGGATGCGCCGCAGGTCGGCGCGCACGCGGTCCGGCACCGACGGAGCCACCTCCCGCGACAGGATCAGGCCGCGTCCGCCGGCCGTCGGATCCAGCAGGTCGATGCAGTCGCGCATCACGGCGCGCAGTTCGAAATCCACCGGCTCCACTTCCGCCTTGCCGGCCTCCAGCTTGGAGAGGTCGAGGATGTCGTCGATGATCTGCAGCAGCGCCTTGCCCGACCGGTTGGCGACGTCCAAAAGCTGGCGCTGCTCATCGTCCAGGTTCGGGCCGTCGACCAGGGCGAGCGCACCCAGGACGCCGTTCATCGGCGTGCGGATCTCGTGGCTCATGGTGGCCAGGAACTCGCCCTTGGCACGGTTGGCCTGATCGGCGGCCTCCTTGGCCCGGCGCAGGCTGGCCTCGATCTCGCGCTGGGCGGTGACGTCGCGGAGCGCACCGGTGACATAACGGCGGTCTCCTTCCCGCCAGCCGGCCAGCGACGCCTCCAGCGGGAACTCGCTGCCGTCCTTGCGCCGCCCGGTCAGCTCCCGCACCTCCGACCGCGGGGAGTCGGCGCCGCCCTCGCGGTAGGTGGCCAGCAGTCCGTCATGGACCGCGCCGACCGCGGCCGGCATCAGCCGGGTCATCGGGCCCCCCAACACCTCCGCCGACCGGTAGCCGAACAGCCGCTCCGCCGCCCGGTTGAAGGCGTCGACGGTGCCATGCTCGTCGATGGTCACGATCGGCTGGCCGACCGCCTCGAACATGGCGCGGTAGCGCGCCTCGCTGGAAGCAAGCCGGTTGGCGGCCGTCTCACGCTCGGTGATATCGGTGGCGGAGCCGCGATAGCCGCGGAAATCGCCGCGCCGGCCGAAGATCGGCCGGCCGCTGACGCTGAAATAACGCAGCCCGGCCGCCGTCATCACCCGGTAGCGGAAGTTCCGGAACGGTTCCCGCTGCTCCATGACGCGGCGATGCTCCTCCCACTTGGCGGCATCCCCCGGCTCGCGCAGGGCGATATCCTCCCGCCGCAGGCCGATGGGCAGAGAACCGTTGGCGATGTGCGGGACGAGCGGACCGGCCAGACCGGAGAAGCGCAGATCCGCATCCATCTCCCAGAACCAGTCGGAGGCCGTCTCCGCCTGGTCGCGGAACCGCTCCTCGCTCTGGGCGAGGCGCCGGGCCAGCGCGGTGAGCCGCGACGTCTGCCGCGTCGCCAGCAGAGCCAGCCCGAACAGGGCGAAGCTGCAGGCCGTCGCCCCCAGCAGATAGATCCGCTGCCGCCGCCGGGTATCGGCCATGAAGGACGCCTCGTCGAAGGCGGCGATGACGATCAGCGGATATGCCGGCAGGGTGCGGTAGGACTGCAGGCGCAGTGTGCCGTCGATCACGCTGGCGGTGCGCAGGAAGCCGGTGGGCTGGCGGCGCGCCATGGCGAGCGTCGCCGAATCGGTCACATCGCGGCCGATGATGCGGTCGTTCATCAGGGAGCGGGCGCGCAGGATGCCGTCCGTGCCGATGATCGCCACGACACCGTTCGGACCGACGTCCAACTCCTCCAGCGAGTGGCTGAAATAGAAGGGATCCATCGACGCGACCAGCACGCCGGCGAAGCTGCCGTCCTGGCGGTCGATGCGGCGTGTCAGCTGGATCGACCATTTGCCGGACGCCCGGCCGAACACCGGCTTTCCGATGAACAGGCCGGCCTCGGGATTGTTGGCGTGGACGCGGAAATGCTCGCGGTCGGCCAGGTGGACGCGGGCGGGGGCGTCCTCCACGCTGGTATGGACGAGGTCGCCATACTCGTCGATCACCGCAAGCTGGACCAGAATCGCCGACCGTTCCACCGCCTGCCGCAGCATCCGGGAAACGCCGTGGCTCCAGACATCGCCATGCTCGTGGAAGTCGTCGATCAGGAACAGAAGGATCTGGTCGGCCTCGGCGATGGTTCTGTTCGCCTGCTCGGCCACCACGCGGGCAAGATTGCCGCCGTCGCGCTCGGCCCGCTCCATCGCCTCCACATCGTCGTAATGGGCGAGCATCAGGGTCGCCGCCCACAGGCCAGCGGCGATCACCAGGGTCGCCGCCCATACGGCGGCGATGAAGCCATGCTGCTGAAGCCGTTCCCCCATCAGCCGCGCTCTCCGCTGGCCCCGCCTGCGGCCAGTGCCGCCACCCCACGTGCCAGCCGCGGCAGGTCCACCGGCGTCGGCAGCACGAGGTCGGCAGGCCCGACAGGTCCGCACGGGGCTTCCATGCCGTAGAGGACGCAGGGCAAATCGCTGCGCAATTCCTTGATGCGGCCAGCCAGCGCCATGCCCGCGGGCAGCGCGCTCAAGCCCGGCCCGATCACCACCGCATCGAAAAAGCCGGGCTCCTCGGCAACCACGTCCAGCGCATCGCGCAGATCGTCGCAGACCGACACCTCGAAGCCCTGCTGTTCCAAACCGGTCTGGAACCGGTCGCCCGACGCCGGGTCTGCCTCGACGACCAGAACCTGGAGCGCCGGAACCTTGCGCTGCTGCGATGGGAGCGGGGGGGCTGCCGGCGCTTGTACCGGCCGGGGGGCCGAAACTGCGGGAATGTGGAGGCGGACGACCGTGCCTTCGACAGGATGGGTCAGCAGGCTGAGGCCACCGTCGTGGCGCCGCGCCGTCGAAAGGGCCGTCGGCCAGTCGGCATCCTCCCGCGCCGGCTGGCCGCGCCGGTAGCGCATGCGGACGGACAGCAGCGGGTCGACCAGGGCGAACAGGAGGTCGTCGGCCAGCGGTGCACCGCTGACGCGCAGCTCGAACAGAGCATGCACCCCTTCACGCGGCTGCAGGATCCGGCGCACATGCCAGCCGACACCCGCGGCGTCCTCGTCCGGATCTCCGCCGTCACCCTCCCCGTTGGAACCTCCGCAAGCAACGCCGGAGGAGGCGGCTTGCAGACAGAGCCGCAATTCGGTGCTGCCGCCGGTCGCAAGAACGATTTCCGCCGCCAGCCCCGCCAGCGTCCGCGCCAGCAGCCCGGCATCGCACAGGGGGTCGGGCGTGGCGGGGTCGTGCCGGACCGCCAGGCTGGCCGGCTTCGCCGACGCGGTGCGCAGCAGGATCGCGGCATCGTCCAGCACGCTGGCCGCCCGCTCCTGGACGATGGCGGCCGGCTCCATCCTCGCCGCCATCACCAGACGGCGGAATTCCGGCCGGGCGCGACGAACGGCAATGAGAATTCTCTCGGCATAATCGGCCTGGGGCGAGTCGGCCGGCAGGTCGGTGGCGAGGAAATCGGCATAGCCGGCAACGGCACCCAGCGCGTTGTTGAAGTCGTGGACGATGGTGCAGGCCAGTTCGGCACGGGCGTCCATCGCCGCCATCTGCTGGGCGCGCAGCTCGGCCGACAGCCGGCTGTGCGTCTCGCGCAGCGCCTCCTCCAACGCGGCCATCCGGGCGGCCATCCGGGCGGCATCCGCGGCGCAGCCTGCCTCTCCACCCCCGTGCCCGGCCGACGGGGAAGCGGTGGGTGGCGTGGCGGATGCCTGGCTCCGCGGCTCAGATCCCGCAGGCCGAGGGTGCGCGACCCAGGCACGGAATAGCGCCAGCCCGGCCGCGGCACCGGTGCCGGCGGCAACCAGGGGGAGCGCCCAGGGGGCGGCACTGCTCAACGGGTCGAGCACGGGCAGGAGCAGCACCGCCGCACCCGCCAGCGCGGCCAGTGCCGGCGCCGCGACGGCATTGCCGGATGCATCTCGGCCGTCAGGAGCAGAGGCCGACGGAACGGCCGGCCGTGGCAGGGAATGGTCGGGAGGGCTCATCGGCGACTCGGGAGTGCGGTCCTTTGCGATTGCGCCCCCACCTTGCGGCGGACCTGACCGCGGGCGGAGCAGAAAACGCAACCGGATGGAGAGAGAGTACCAGAAGGGTTGGGGGCGCGCTGCTGGGACCAGCCCTATGCATCACCCCCTTTGCGTCACCCCCTCTACGTCGCCTTGTCCGCCCACAGGGGGCCCGCCGGTCAGGACGACGCCTCGTCGAGGCTGCGCGACAGCAACCCCGCCTGCTGGGCCAGGCGGACGGCATCGGTGCGGTTGCGGGCGCCCAGCTTGCGCAGGATGCGGCGGGTGTGCAGCTTGACCGTCACCTCCTGCAGGCTCAGATGACGGCCGATCTCCTTGTTGGTCGCCCCGGTGGCAAGCATGGACAGCACCTGCTGTTCCCGGTCGGTCAGGGGGGACGACAGCGCTCCCTCCCCCTCCGCGACGGGATCATCGACCTCTTCCGCCTCGTCGATGTCGAGCGACAGGTCGGTCATCTGCATCAGGTCGAGCGCCACGCATTTCGGCACGAAGCTGCCTCCCTCCGCCACCAGCCGGAGCGCCTGCGCCAGGATGCGGCGCGGCGTGGTCTTCGGCAGATAGGCTTCGGCACCGCAGCGCAGCACCTCCAGTGCGGTCACCGGGTCCTCCGCCCCTGTCACCACCGCGACCGGCCCCTGGATCCCGGCCTGCCGGAGCACGCTGACCGGGTTGCTTCCCTCGGCACCAGGCATGCGCCAGTCGAGCACGATCAGGTCGTATCGCAGAGCCAGGGCAGGCGCGCCATCGGGAAGCTGCCGCACGGCCGGCACTTCCAACAGCGAGCCGATGCAGCCAACCTCGGCATCCGGCCAGGCCCGCCGGACCGACAGCTCAAGCGCATCCCGGAACAGGGGATGGTCGTCTGCCACCAAGATCTTCATCAAACAGCCTCCGCCACCCTCGGCAACCGCCCACTCCCTTATATCAGCATTACCCCTTATGCAGACCGAAATCTTAAGTTTTCGTGGCTTCCGTATATTTCACGTCAGTCACATTGGCACGACGTTCGATCAGGCCACTCCTTGCCGGGCAAGGGATAATATCCCCACTATCCCATTTCCTGACCCCGCTATCCCAGACTCATCCGCCACACGGAGCATCATCCGGTTATGGTGACGCTCAGAAATCCTTATCCAGTGCAGCCCGCCAGCCTCGCGGCGGACGACGGAAGCGGCGACCATGGACATGACCCTTTACGAGCTGCGGGCACACCCCTCCTCCCCGACCGTCGCTGACACCAAGCCCGGCAGCACGACTGGCACACCGGCCGGGACCGTCCTGCTGGTCGACGACGATCCCGACTTCCGCGGGATGACCTGCATCGCCTTCACACGCGCCGGCTACGCGGTCCACGAGGCCGAAAACGGCAACGGCGCCCTGGCTGTCCTGGCCGGCCATGCCGTGGATCTGATCGTGACCGACATCATCATGCCCGAGGCCGACGGATATGAGGTGATCCTGCGGCTGAAGGAACAACCGTCGCGCCCGCCATTGATCGCGGTCACCGGCGGCAGCCTGCGGCTGCGCATGGAACTGCCGGGAATGGCCCGTCTGCTGGGAGCCGACGCAGCCTTCGAAAAGCCGGTCGACCTGTCGGCCCTGTTGGCGGAAGCCGGCCGGCTGATCGCCGCCCGCAAGGGGGATACCGCCGGATGAACATCCTCATCGTCGACGACGATCGCACCAACCTGTTCATCATGGGCGCAATCGTCCGCCGTCTGGACGACGCGGAGCCCGTCGCCATGGAAAACCCGCTGGACGCCGTGGAATGGCTGCGCGGGAACGAGCCGGATCTGATCCTGCTGGACCAGATGATGCCGGACATGGACGGCATGGACCTGCTGCGCCACATACGCGAGGATCCGCGGCTGGAGAATGTTCCCGTGGTGATGATCACCGCCAACACGGCGGTGGACATCCGGGTGCGGGCGCTGGACGAGGGCTGCAGCGATTTCCTGACCAAGCCGATCGTGGTGCCTGAGGTGCAGGCCCGCCTGCGCAACCTGCTGGCCCTGCGCCACAGCCGCGCCCTGCTGCGCGACCGCGCCGCCCTGCTGGCCGCCGAGGTGGAGCGGGTGACCGCCGCCCTCCAGCGCCAGGGGGAGGAACTTGTCTACCGCCTGTCACGCGCGTCCGAATACCGCGATCCCGAAACAGGCGCCCATATCGAGCGGATGGCGCTCTATTCGCGCCTCGTCGCCCAGGCGGCGGGCTACGGCGGCGCTTATGCCCAGGAGCTGAGGAAAGCAGCGCCGATGCACGACATCGGTAAGATCGGCATCCCCGACATGATCCTGCTGAAGCCGGGGCGGCTGACGCCGGAGGAAATGACGGTGATGCGCCAGCACGCCACCATCGGCCACCGCATCCTGGCGAACAGCGACGTCCCGCTGCTGCGCCTGGCCGCTGAGATCGCGCTCAGCCATCACGAGAAGTTCGACGGCACCGGTTATCCCAACGGCTTGGCCGGTACCGCCATCCCGCTGTCCGGCCGCATCGTGGCCATTGCCGATGTGTTCGACGCGCTCACCTCCACCCGCCCCTACAAGCGGTCGTGGACGCTGGCGGAAGCGCGCAGATACATGGTCGAGCAGCGCGGCCGCCACTTCGATCCCGCCCTGCTCGACGCCTTCCTGTCGCGCTGGGACGAGATCTGCGCCATTCACCACGAGAACGCTGACGAACTGCAGGCGCTCTGCCCGATGGAGCATTGAAGCTGGACTGCCTTCCAGACGCGGGCAGGAAGCCCTCAGTTGACGATGCGCCAGGTGCCGTCGGGCTGGAGGCAGGCGGTGCCGTAGACCGGCTGCGACCGGCCGCCGACAAGGGCGCGGCTCTGGTATTCGCGGCACTGCTGGCCATTGCGCGAGTAGTAGGCCGGGCCGGCGGGATCGACACCGATGACGGCCGGAGGCGGGTTGTAATACTGCACCGCCGGAGGCGGAGGCGCATAGACCACCGGCGGCGGCGCGTAATACTGCACCACCGGCGGGGGCGGCGCGTAGTAGCGGTAGGGCTGGTAATAGCCGTATCCCGGGAAGATCGGCCCGAAGCCGATGCCGACCGACACCGACGTGCGCGCCTGCGCCGGTCCGGGAAGCACGGCCACCGCGGCGGCAGCGGCGGTCGCCAGCATCACAGCACCCAGGGCAAGCGCCCTCCGCACCGTCTTCATCATGTATCTCCCGGTCGCGACACCCGGCGGCGGCCCCGCCGCCGACATGTCCGACACCGCATCATACACCGCTCCCGCGGCGCATCACAGGGGCTGCGCGCGCGGGGCGGTATGCGGGCCGTTCAAATCGATCAGATGTCGAGCGGCAGGTTGTCGGGGTCGAAGCCCAGCTGCTCCACGATGGCGCGGGCAAGCGGAATGCTGGTCTCGAAGCGCCACTCGGCCATGCCCGGCCGGTATTCCGACACGTTGGGACGACCGTTGGCGAAGCGGCGCGGGTGCAGCTCGTACCAATAGATGTCGCCGAGCGCCACGCCCTGCTCCTTCGCATAGGCTTCGGCGATGCCCGGCCAGTCGTTCACGGCCGGCTGGGGCGACCCGGCCGCCTTGGCGATGTCGGTCTGTTCCAGGAAGGCAACGATGCGCTTCCCCTCGCGCTCGAAATCGGCGACCCGGATGGTGACGGGCTGCTTTCCCTCACGCTGATAGGTCCACTCGCGGTTCTTTTCGACCAAGGCCTTGTCCACGGCAAATGCTCCGGTTCACTCCTGCAAAGGCTAACCGACCGGCCCGCCTTAAGCCAACTGTTCCGTTGCCTTATCCGAACGAGCCCGAGCCCTCGCGACCCCGCGCCCCCCGGCGCGGCGGATCAAAGGTTACCAAAGCACGACGCTTTTTCTTTGTACACGGGAATTGTAACGCCCGGCCTCCGCCGGGCGTCCATCCTGGCGTCCGCAGCCCTCCGATCAATATCCCAGCGTCATGCCGTCGGGGTTGCGCGGGTCGGAATAGCCGGACAGCCCATCCTCGCCCAGTTGGATGGTCTGGGTGCGGCCCATCGTCGGTTTCACCGCGACCTTGTGGCCCATCTGCTCCAGCAGGCGGACGGTGTCGGGGCTGAGACCCTTCTCCACCCGCAGCTCGTCGGGGGTCCACTGGTGATGGACGCGCGGCAGGGCGGCGGCCTCGGCCGGGTTCATGCCGAAGTCGATGTGGTCGATCACCGTCTCCATGGTGGTGGTGATGATGCGGCTGCCGCCGGGGCTGCCGGTGACCAGCCAGGGCTTGCCGTCCTTCAGCACGATGGTCGGCGACATGGAGCTGAGCGGACGCTTGAAGGGCTGGATGGCGTTGGCCTCGCCGCCGATCAGCCCGAAGGCGTTGGGCACGCCCGGCTTGGCGGAGAAGTCGTCCATCTCGTTGTTGAGCAGGATGCCGGTGCCGGCGGCGACGATGCCGCTGCCGAAATTGAGGTTCAGCGTGTAGGTGGTGCTGACCACGTTGCCCCGCCTGTCGGCCACCGAATAGTGGGTGGTCTGGTCGCTCTCGTGGGGGGCCGGCTTTCCGGGCTTGATGCTGCTGGCCGGGGTCGCCTTTTCCGGATCGATCTTCGCCGCCAGTTCGTCGGCATATCTGCGCGAGGTCAGGCCCTTCACCGGCACCTTGGTGAAATCGGGATCGCCCAGATATTCGGAGCGGTCGGCATAGGCGAGCTTCATTGACTCCGCCATCAGATGGATCGACCGGGCGCTGGCCGGGCCGTACTCCTTCAGCGGCCAGCGTTCCAGCATGTTCAGCATCTGGATGATGTGCGTCCCGCCGGAGCTGGGCGGCGGCATCGACTTCACCGTATAGCCGCGGTAGCTGCCGCTGACCGGCTCGCGCTCCACCACCTTGTAGGCCTTCAGGTCCTCCTTGGTGATGGCGCCGCCATGTTTGGCCATCTCCGCCGCGATCTTCTCGGCGATCTCCCCCTCGTAGAAGGCCTTCGGCCCCTGCCGGGCGATCATCTCGAGCGAAGTGGCGAGGTCGGGGTTGGCCAGCGTCTCCCCGGCGGTCAGCGGGCGGTCGCCCTTGAAGAACACGGCGCGGGTGGCGTCCCATTTGGCCAGGTGGTCGCGTTCGACCTCCAGCAGGCCGGCAAGCTGCGGGGTGACGGTGTAGCCCTCGCGCGCCAGCCTGATCGCCGGGGCCATCACGTCGGCCAGCGGCATCGTGCCGTATTTCTCCAGTGCGTGGGCAAGCCCGGCGACCGTGCCGGGAATGCCCACCGCCAGATGGGTGTAGAGCGAGCGGTCCGGCACCACCTTGCCCTGCCCGTCCAGATACATGTCGCGGAAGGCCTTCGCCGGCGCCATCTCGCGGAAATCGATGGCGACGTCCTTTCCGCTGGCCGCATCATGGACGATCATGAATCCGCCGCCGCCGACATTGCCGGCGTTGGGCAGCACCACCGCCAGGGCGAAGCCGACGGCCACCGCCGCATCGACCGCATTGCCGCCGCGCTTGAGGATATCGACGCCGATCTCCGTCGCCAGCCGATGTTCCGAGGCCACCATCCCATTCCGCGAACGGACGGGATGGAAGATATCGTTGCCGATGTCGTAGCGGACCGACGCCGGGGCCGAGGTGGCGGCGGCTGCCGGCGCCTGTTGGGGAGCCTTCTGGGCAAGGACCGGCACCGGCAGGACCAGGGCCGAGCCGACGCAGAGCGCCGCCACCGCCGCGATGGAGGAACGGGACCGAAAAGCGGGAAACCACATGCGGTGACTCTCCTGAGCGGGACGACAGGTCGGGGGCTGCAGCCCGGGTCCCGCAGGATGTCATACCCGCGGTTCCCGGTCTTCACCCTGTCGCTGGTCTGCCCAACAATTCACCATCAGGGTCGATAGCGTCGCTCATTCCCATGAATGGACTGTGACGGCCGGTGAATGGATTGCGACGCCGATCAGGGCGCGGCGGTCGCTGCCGTCAGTAGGTTTCCGCCATCCGCGACCGGCTCATGCTGTCGGAGCCGGCGTCGAAGGAACCGTGGGAGCGGTGATGGCCCAGCGCATCCTGGTGGTCGCCGGACAGACGCTCCTTGACCGGGCAGTGGCCGCTCATGCCGCGGGCGACCAGGGCGGCCCCGACCAGCCCCATGATGGCGCCGGGAATGCTGGCGCCCTTGCGCAGGCCGCCCGCCGCGACGGCGAGGCCGAGGCCGGTGGAGACGATGCGCTCGCCCATGCCCATGTTGGTGTGGCCTTCGAAGACGCTGTCATAGGCATGGCGGATCGAGGATTGGGCGTTCATGGCTGCTCCGGAGGACAATGGGGGTGGGATGCCCCTTCCAACGCGGTACATCCGCGTCTGTTCCCTCCCCTGCTCGCCCCGGCCATTCCCATGAGGCCGGCGGGCGTTCAATCCTCGGCGGCCGCCATGTGGCGGATGGAGCTGGCCAGCCGCGACGGTTCCACCGGCTTGGACAGCACGGTCAGCGCCACCTCCTGCGCCGCGGCGGTGGTGGTCAGATCCTGGGCATAGCCGGTAACCATCAGGATCGGCGTGGCGTCGTGACGGGCGCGCAGGGCCCGGGCCATGTCCAGCCCGGTCATTCCCGGCATCATGTGGTCGGTAACGATCACGTCCGGCCGGAATCCGTGGTCGAGCAGGGACAGCGCCGCCGCCGCGTCGGCCGCCTCCCGCACCGAGAAGCCGGCCTGCGCCAGATATTCGGCGGTGGCGGTGCGCACCAGTTCCTCGTCATCCACCAGCAGGACGGCGCAGCCAGCCCGGCCCCCGATCTCGCCCCCGGCACCGACACCGACACCGGTCGCGCCGGCCTCCCCCACTCCCGTTCCACCAGCCGGTGCGGCGGCCGGCTCCGTCAGGGCGCGCGGCAGGTAGAGCATCACCGTGGTGCCCCGCCCCGGCCGGCTGTCCAGTTCCACAGCACCGCCCGACTGGGTCGCCAGCCCATGCACCATGCTGAGCCCCAGGCCGGTGCCGCGTCCGACCTCCTTGGTGGTGAAGAAGGGCTCGAAGGCGCGGGCGGCGACCTCGGCCGGCATGCCGGTGCCGGTGTCGCACACCCGCAGCACCACATAGTCTCCGGCATCCAGGTTCGGCACCGCGTCGGCGGTGACCGCCCGGTTGGCGACCGAGATCCACAGCGTGCCACCACCGGGCATGGCGTCGCGGGCGTTCAGCGCCAGATTCAGCAGGGCCATTTCCAGCTGGGTCGGGTCGATCATCGCCGCCCAGAGGCCGGGGGCGACCTCCACCTCGATCCGCACCGACTGGCCCAGCGTGCGGCCGAGCAGGCGGCTGACCCGTTCAACCAGCCCGGCGACGTCGACCGGGACCGGCCTCAGCTGCTGCCGGCGCGAGAAGGCCAGCAGATGCTGGGTCAGTGTGGCGCCCCGCTCCACCGCCTGCAGGGCCAGACGGGCCGGGCCGACGACGCGCTCGTCGTCGCTGCGGCTCTCGATGACGTGCAGGTTGATGCCGATGGCCTGGAGCAGGTTGTTGAAATCATGGGCGACCCCGCCGGTCAGCTGACCGATCGCCTCCATCTTCTGGCTCTGGCGCAGGGCGTTCTCCGCGTGCTCGCGCCCTTCCACCGCGCGGCGGGCGGCGTCCATCGCCTGCGTCGCCGCCTCGTAGGCGCTGAACTGGCGGGCCAGCGCCCATAAGGACAGCAGCAGCGCGGCGACGCCGATGGTGCCGGCGGCCCCGATGGTCCAGGCCTGGATGCGCCACTCGCTCAGCACCGCCTCCAGCTTGCGGGTGACGTTGACGACCAGCGGATAGTCGGCCAGCGCCCGGGTCGCCACCAACCGCGGTCCGTCATTCAGCCCGACCGGAGCGAGATAGACGCCCGACCGGGCCTTCTGCAGCACCTCCAGGAACAGGCGCTGGCCCAGCGGACGGCCGATGTCGGGCAGGAACGGATAGCGGGCCAGCAGGATGCCGTCGCGCCGCCACAGGCTGATGCTGCCGTCGCCGTCGGGCTGCAGCGCCTTGTAGAGCCTTTCGAAGTAGCTGAGCTCGATGGCACCCAGCACGAGGCCGACGAAGCTGCCGTCCGGTCCGCTGATGCGGCGGGCCAGATAGATGGTCCAGGTGCCGGTGCCGCGGTTCTGCACCGGTTCGCTGATGAAGGGCTCCGCGGTGTCGTGGTCGCGCAGATGGGCGAAGTAATCGCGGTCGGCCACATTGACCGGCGGGATCGGGTAGTAACGCGAGAAGTTGATCAGGTGCCCGTCGGCCGCGATCATCGTCACCGCGTCCAGCTGCGGCAGGCCGGAGATCCGCGCCCGCAGCATCTGGTGGGTGTCGCGCCCGCCCATCCGGCGGACATAGTCGCCGGGCGTGGCGATCCCCTCCGACTTCACCTGCTCGACGATGGTGGTCAGGACCAGATCGACGCTCTGCATCGCGCGGGTCGTCTGTTCGGCCAGCGACAGGTTCAGGGTCGACAGCTCGCGCTCCGCCCCCTTTATCTCGCGCTCGTGCATGCTGGCGATGTAATGCACCGTCGCCGCCAGAAGAACGGCGACCGACAGCCCGCCGATCAGCAAAAGGAGGCGCAGCGGCCGGCTGGCGCGCAGATGGGCCAGCCACTGCCCGATCGGGGACTTCGGCAGCCCGCCGTCCGGTTGCGCCATCCTGTCGGAAGAGATCAAGGCACGCCTATGGTGTAGTGTCTAACTTATCAACCGGAATGATCCGGACGCCATAGCGTCACGTCAAGACCGTCAAGGCTAATAGGACCTTGACGGCCGCAACCGCCGAGAAGCCGGATCAGGCCCGTGCCCGCAAGGCGCCGGGCAGCTTCAGCACCGACAGGGCAAGGCCGGCGAAGACCAGCAGCCCGCCGGCCAGCTTGGCCGCGGTGAAGGTCTCGCCCAGCAGAAGCGCGCTGGAACTCATGCCGAAGATGGGCACGAGCAGCGAGAAGGGAGCGACGAGGCTGGCCGGATAATGCCGCATCAGGAAGCCCCAGGCGGCGAAGCCGAACAGCGTCGCCCCCGCCGCGATGTAGACGAGCGAGCCGACGCCGACGACCGTCAGGCTGGTGAAGGCGTGGAGGATGCGATCCGGCCCCTCCAGCGCCAGCGACATCGCCAGCAGCGGCAGCGGCGGGATCAGGCTGACCCAGACCATCAGGCTGAACAGGTCGGGCGCCTTGGCCTGCTTCATCACGATGTTCGACACGCCCCAGGCCGCCGCCCCCGCCAGCGTCAGGGTGAGGCCGAGCAGCGAGTCGCCCGCCGGCATCTCGAGCGCGATCAGGCCTACTCCGGCGAAGGCGACGACCATGCCGGCGATCTGCCGCGGCCCCGGCCGGTCGCCCAGCATCAGGGCGGCGAAGATGGCGGTGAAGAAGGCCTGCGCCTGGAGGACCAGCGAGGCGAGCCCGGCCGGCATGCCGACGTCGATGCCCAGGAACAGCAGCGGGAACTTCACCACCCCCAGCATCACGCCGATTCCGATCACGAACCGCCAGGGCACCGGCGGCCCCTTGCCCCAGCCCAGCACCAGGATCGGCAGAGCGGCGAGCGCGAAGCGCAGGCAGGAGAAGAGCAGCGGCGGGAAATCGCGCAATCCGACCTTGATCGCGACGAAGTTGAAGCCCCAGACGGCGGCGACAGCCACCGCGAGCAGAATGTGGGAAGCACGCATGATGCGGAGGCTAAACGGGCGCCGCCGGGCCGGTCAATCGGCGGCTGGACGCTCCAGTCGCGGGGCTGACCTGCGCGCCGGAGTTGCGGCGGCGCAGGTCGAGGTCGCCCCGAGGCAGGGAGGCGACCCAGGGGCTTCACGGATCGGCATGCAGAATCCGGCATTCGTCCGACGCGTTGATCGCCCAGGACGATCCCGACAGCACCATCGTGCCGATATCTCCCAGACCGCTGCTGCGGAAGCTGACGCGGCGGGCGCGGGCGAGCGGCTCCAGATCCTCCAGGTAGCTCTTGGTCGGAATGGCGACATAGAGGCTGCCGTTGGGCAGGCCGCGGGCGCTCAGCGACATCCGCGATCCCTGGTCGAGGCTGGCCGTCAGGTCGTAGCGCTCGCCGGGTTTCACCGTCGCTCCGCTGTCCGACGGGGTGAAGCCCGACAGGATGAAGCCCGATTCGGTCGAGGCGGTGCGGAAGGTCAGGCGCGGGGCGGCGTCCTGGCCGATCGGAATCCCGCGCTCCGCGACGCAGAAGGCCTTGCCTCCTGGGGGCGTGTGGATGGTGACGGTCCAACCCTTGCCGGCGCTGAAGGGCTTGGCCGGTCCGTCCGGCAGCCCGGCGGCGGGCGGCGGCGGTACCGGGGGCGGCGGCACCGTCTCGCAGGCGGCAAGCGCCAGCACAAGGCCGGTCAGCAGGGTCAAAGGCGTCGCCGCCCGGACGGCGCGGCGGCCCATGAAGGCCGGCCGCAGTCGGACGACGGGTGCAAGGTGCAGCCGATCCATCGCGGCGTCCTCCCCATCCCTGAACGTGATGCGGCGATCTGCATACCACGTTCGCATGCATCCGGCGACCGTCGCGGCGACCGCCCCGCCTGTGCTAGAACCGGAGGCCCTGTTGCAGCAAGTCCCCGGTCGCCATGCCCCACGCCGACTTCATCCACCTGCGCGTCCATTCCGCCTATTCGCTGTCGGAAGGTGCGATCAAGGTGAAGGAGCTGGTCAAGCTCTGCCTCAAGCAGCAGATGCCGGCCGTCGCGGTCACCGACACCGGCAACCTGTTCGGCGCGCTGGAATTCGCGCTGGCGGCATCCGATGCCGGCGTGCAGCCGATCATCGGCACCGTGCTGGGCATCACCCGCGTCGGCCCGGCCCAGACCAAGCCCGGCCTGCCCGGCAAGGCGGCGGCCACCCCCGACCAGCTCGTCCTGCTCTGCCAGAACGAGGAGGGCTATCGCAACCTGACGGCGCTGGTGTCCAAGGCCTTCCTGGAGTCGGACCCGCTGGCCGGCCCGCAGGTGACGCTGGACGCGCTGGAGGGGCACTCCGCCGGGCTGATCGCGCTGACCGGCGGCCCCGGCGGCTCCATCGGCCGGCTGCTGCACGAAGGCCAGAAGGTCTTGGCGCTGGAGGTTCTGGAACGGCTGAAGCGGCTGTTCCCCGGCCGCCTCTATGTCGAGCTGCAACGGCATGAGGGCGGGCGCGGCCATTTCGCCGCGGTCGAGAACGCCATCGAGCCGGCGCTGATCGACCTCGCCTATGCCCATGACCTGCCGCTGGTCGCCACCAACGACTGCTATTTCGCGACCGCCGACATGTACGAGGCGCACGACGCGCTGCTCTGCATCGCCGAGGGCGCCTATCTCAGCCAGGAGGACCGCCGCCGCCTGACCCCCGACCACCGCTTCAAGTCGGCGGAGGAGATGCGGCTGCTGTTCGCCGACCTGCCGGAGGCGGTGGACAACACCGTCGCCATCGCCCGGCGCTGCTCCTTCCTGCTGAAGCCGATCAAGCCGATCCTGCCGCCCTTCGCTTGCGAAGGCGGCCGGACCGAGGACGACGAACTGCGCGCCCAGTCACGCGCCGGCCTGGAAGAACGGCTGGAGAAGGTCGTCTACACGCCCGACATGACGCCGGAACAGCGGGAGGAGACCCGCAGGACCTATTTCGAGCGGCTGGAGTTCGAGCTGGACGTCATCGTCAAGATGAAGTTCCCCGGCTACTTCCTGATCGTGTCGGACTTCATCAAATGGGCGAAGAACCACGACATCCCCGTCGGGCCGGGCCGCGGTTCGGGTGCCGGCTCCGTCGTCGCCTGGGCGCTGACCATCACCGACCTCGACCCGCTGCGCTTCGGCCTGCTGTTCGAGCGCTTCCTGAATCCCGAACGCGTGTCGATGCCCGACTTCGACATCGACTTCTGCCAGGACCGCCGCGAAGAGGTCATCCGCTACGTCCAGAACAAGTACGGCTACGACCGCGTCGCCCAGATCATCACCTTCGGTAAGCTCCAGGCGCGCGCCGTGCTGCGCGACGTCGGCCGCGTGTTGCAGATGCCCTACGGGCAGGTCGACAAGATCTGCAAGATGGTGCCGAACAACCCGGCCAACCCGGTGACGCTCCAGCAGGCGCTGGACAGCGAGGAGATGCTGCGGCAGGCGCGCGACGGCGACGACACCGTCCGGCACCTGATCGACATCGCGCTGAAGCTGGAGGGACTCTACCGCCACGCCTCGACCCATGCCGCCGGCGTGGTGATCGGCGACCGCCCCTTGCAGGAACTGGTGCCGCTGTACCGAGACCCGCGCTCGGACATGCCCGTCACCCAGTTCAACATGAAATATGTCGAACAGGCCGGTCTGGTGAAGTTCGACTTCCTGGGATTGAAGACGCTGACCGTGCTGAAGACGGCGGTCGACCTGATCCCCGAGAAGCCGGACCTGACCACCGTCCCGCTGGACGACGAGAAGAGCTACCAGCTGCTCAGCCGCGCCGAGGCGACCGGCGTGTTCCAGCTGGAAAGCTCGGGCATGCGCGACGTTCTGCGCCGGCTGAAACCGAACCGGCTGGAGGACATCATCGCGCTGGTGTCGCTCTACCGCCCAGGCCCGATGGACAACATCCCGAAATATATCCGGGTGAAGAACGGCGACGAAAAAGCCGACTACATGCATGACAGCCTGGAAGGCATCCTGAAGGAGACCTTCGGGATCATGATCTACCAGGAACAGGTCATGCAGATCGCCCAGGTCCTGTCCGGCTATTCGCTGGGCGGGGCCGATCTTCTGCGCCGCGCCATGGGCAAGAAGATCAAGGAGGAGATGGACAACCAGCGCAAGATCTTCTGCGACGGCGCCGAGGCGCGCGGCGTGAAGGCCGATCTGGCCAGCATGATCTTCGATCAGGTGATGAAGTTCGCCGGCTACGGCTTCAACAAGAGCCACGCCGCCGCCTACGCGCTGGTCGCCTATCACACGGCCTACCTCAAGGCGAACCACCCGGTGGAGTTCATGGCGGCGTCGATGACGCTCGACCTCGGCAACACCGACAAGCTGAACGTCTTCCGGCAGGAGCTGGCCCGGCTGCGCGTCAAGCTGCTGACCCCGGACATCAACCGGTCCGACTCGATCTTCGGGGTGGAGCAGCTGCCCGACGGCACCAAGGCGGTGCGCTACGCGCTGGCCGCGGTGAAGGGCGTCGGCCAGCCCGCCATGAAGGCGGTGGTGGAGGAGCGGCGGAGGAACGGCCCGTTCAAGAGCCTGTTCGACTTCGCCCGCCGGCTGGATCTGAAGACCATCAACAAGCGCCAGCTTGAGAATCTCGCCTGTGCCGGCGCCTTCGACGGGCTGAACCCCAACCGCGCCCAGGTCCATGCGGCGCTGGAGACCATCATCCGCTACGCCCAGGCGGAAGCGGCGGAGCGCGACAGCGGCATCGGCAACCTGTTTGGCGGCGGGGGCGGCGGCCTGCCCGAACCCGACCTGCCCAAGGTCAAGGATTGGGAACCGCTGGAGAAGCTGAAGCACGAGTTCGGCGCCATCGGCTTCTACCTGTCGGCCCACCCGCTGGACGCCTATTCCGGGCCGCTCGGCCGCATGAAGGTGGTGCGCTCGGCCGATTTGGCGAACGTCGCCAAGGCCGGCGGCATGACCCGCCGCGCGATGGCCGGCATCATCGTGTCGAAGAAGGAGAAGACCTCCAAGTCCGGCAACCGCTTCGCCTTCGTCGAGCTGTCGGACGCCGCCGGCGGCTACGAGGTCACGCTGTTCTCGGAAATCCTGGCGGCCAACCGCGCCCTGCTGGAGCCGGGCAACGCGGTCCTGCTGACCGTCGACGTCCAGTTGAACGGCGAAGAGATCCGCCTGACCTGCCAGGAGATCAAGCCGCTGGAGG
>JBKHVJ010000183.1:0-7549 GCA_046570145.1 Alphaproteobacteria bacterium | reverse complement strand
GGGCCGCATAGGCCTCGGCGATGACAGCGTAGGAGGCGCGGGCCGCCGCCTCGTCCTTACGGGCGAGCGCCGGCAGGAACTTCGTTTCGACCTCGGTCCAGAAGCGCATCACCGGCGCATGGGACGTTCCGGTCAACTGGTCGACCAGCGACGGCTCGAAGCGCTCCTTCAGCCAATAGCCATGCCGGTCGTCGTAATCCTTGCGCAGCTGTGCCAGACGCGCCCGCCGTTGCTCCACCGACGCCGGGTCGTTCATCGCCAGCGTGGTTTCCAGATAGGCTTCGATCACATATTCCGGCGGTGGCAGGATGTCGGCGATCAGATCCTTGCCCAGCACGATGCGCTGGTAGATCGGACCGCCCACCTTCAATTCGCGGATCGCCAACGCACCGGTCAGGACCACCGCCAGGAAGCCGAGCATGATAACCACGCCGAACAGGTTGGTGAGCGCGGCAATCCTGAGGTTCTTCAGCATGATGCGCCCCCTGCGCAAAGACGACGGCAAGGGGTTGCTTCTCAAATTGAACCAACTGTGACAAGCAAAAAACTTGCTCGATTATCGGGCGAAACAGAAATGATGTTTCATTAGGCGTCTTGCATACAGAATGTGCAGCGTCTGCGCAATGACAAACCAAAGTACCGGCAATGAGCTTAGGTGAGAACCAAAGTACCGATCCAGCCGACCAGTGCGAGAATCACCAGCATCACCAGCAGGGTCACGATCACCGCATTGCTGCGCCGAATCGAACGGCAACGCGGGCAGCTCTCTTCGCTGGCCGAATAGGGATGGTTGCAGCGGTCGCAGCGTACGGTCTGTTCGGTTCCTGTCTGGTCCGTCATCGGCGGGTTCCATGGTGTCGAAGCCTGTGAGGCCGCATGGATAGCACGGCCGACGGTGCACCGCAGCGGTGAAGACATGCCTGAGGGCGCCGTTACGGACCGGACGGAATGTCGCAGTGGCCGGTCTGGAGGCCGTCAGTCAGCAGCGGAGGACTCCACGGACGGCACGCGCAGTTCCGTCGCCTGCAGACGGCGCGGGCTGTGGTCCAGAGGCTCCAGAAGCGGCATTTCCGCCCCCTCCGGTGCGGCATGCAGGTCGCGGAATCGGCGCGCGCTGACCAGCACCCGAGATTCGAGCGTACCGACCGCGCTGTTGTAGCAGCCGACCGCCTTGTCCAGCTGCCCGCCCAGCTTTTCCATATGGCTGCCCAGGTCGGACAGGCGCTTGTACAGCTCCGCCCCCAGCGCGCTGATCTCGCGGGCATTGTCGGCCAGCCGCTCCTGCCGCCAGCCATAGGCGACGGCGCGCAGCAGCGCGATCAGCGTGGTCGGGGTGGCCAGGATCACGCGGTGGTCGATGCCGGCCTCGATCAGCGCGGGGTCCTGCTCCAGCGCCGCGGAGAAGAAGTTCTCGCCGGGCAGGAACAGCACGACGAATTCCGGGCTGTCGTCGAACTGGTCCCAATAGCCTTTGGTGCCGAGCTGTTTCATATGCTCGCGCACATGGCGGGCATGGCGGACCATGCCGTCGCGCCGCGCTCCGTCCTCCGCCGCCTGGACACCGTCCAGATAGCCTTCCAGCGGCGTCTTGGCATCGACCACGATGGTCTTGCCGCCCGGCAGAGTCACGACCAAGTCGGGGCGCAGGCGGCCGCTGTCGACCGACACCTGCTCCACGAAGTCGCAATGGTCGAGCATGCCCGCCATCTCGCAGACCCGGCGCAACTGGATTTCACCCCAGCGCCCGCGCGCCGCCGGGGTGCGCAGCGCCCGGACGAGATTGCCGGTTTCCGCCCGAAGCTGGCTCTGGGTTTCCACCAGCGACAGCACCTGCTGCTTCAGCCCCTCATAGGCGCCGGCACGCGTGCTTTCCAGGTCGCGAATCTGGCGGTCCATCGCTTCCAGTGACTGGCGCACCGGATCGACGATGGCGGCGATGGCGGTCTGGCGCTTGTCCAGGTCGCCCTTCGCCTGCTCCTGGAAGCCGGCCAGCGTCTCCCGCGCCAGATCGAGGAAGCTGCGGTTGTTCCGGTGCAGCGCCTCCGCCGACAGGGCCTTGAAGCTGTCGGCCAGCGCCGTCTGGGCGCGCTCCAGCAGGGCCATCTTCTCCGCCGCCGCGGTCCGCTCGGTCTCCAGCCGGGTGGACAGCTGGGCGTGGCGCTCGCGGGCATCGGCGATCTCGCCATGCAGACGGGCGATCTGGTGGTCGCGCGCCTCGATCTCCTCGCGCAGGTCGTCCTCGGTCCGCTCGGCGAGGTCGAGGCGGGTGGCGAACTCGGCATGCAGGGCGGCAGCCGCGGCCTCCGCCCGGCCGGCGGCGGCCCGCATCACCGCCCAGGCGACGGCGATTCCCAGCAGCAGGCCGGCCGCCAGGCCGATCGCCAGGGACAAGCCGTCCAGCACCATCCCGTTCACCAGGAACTGCGTCACACCCGCTCCCCCACCCATGCCCTACCCATGCCCCACACCCGAGACGGGCACAGCCTATCGGAACGAAACGCGAATTGGAACGGGCCGCGAACAGACGGGATGGCGCGGAACCGCGCAGCCGCCGCTTTCCCCGCTTGCCCAACCAAGGCTGCGGCGCCATATCGGAAGCCATGCCAGACGACAAGACTCCCGACAGCAAATCCCCCGACTGCGGCCCAGGCTGCGGCGGCCCCCGCGTCCGCGCCATTCCGCCCGGGGAGGACCGCGAACGGCTGATGTGCCCCGACTGCGGCTACATCGCCTACCAGAATCCGCTGATCGTCGTCGGGGCGGTGGCGACCTGGGAGGACGGCCGCATCCTGCTGTGCCGCCGCGCCATCGAGCCGCGCAAGGGCTTCTGGACCCTGCCCGCCGGCTTCATGGAAGAGCGCGAGAGCACCCGCGAAGGCGCGGCCCGTGAAGCCTGGGAGGAGGCGCGCGCCCGCATCGACATCGACCATCTGCTGGCGATCTACGACATCCCGCGCATCAGCCAGGTTCAGATGATCTTCCGCGCCCGGCTGCTGTCGCCGGATGTGGAGCCCGGCCCCGAAAGCCTGGAGGTCGGCCTGTTCGCCTGGGACGAGATCCCTTGGGGCGAGCTTGCCTTCCCCACGGTGATCTGGGCCCTGCGCGAGCACCGCGACCGGCTAGGCCGCAACGACTGCGCCCCCGCGGTCAACCCCACCCCGGACGCGCTCGCCCGCTGGGACCGGATGCTGTGAGGAGCGCCGCCTAGCGCCGCTCCACCGGGAATTTCGCCACCAGCTCCTGCTCCGCGCCGTCTCGCCGGATGGTCAGCGGCAGCCAGGTGCCGGGCGCCTGACGGCGGATGACGGCGACCAGATCGGCCGGCGCCCGAACCGGGTTTCCGGCGGCGACCAGGATGCGGTCGCCGGTGCGCAGACCGGCCGCCGCGGCAACGCTGCCGTCGCTGACCGATCCCACCGTGATGCCGTCCGGACCGGGGTCGAGCTGCACACCCAGCCGCGGCCGCTGCGGTTCGGCATCCTCGCGCGCCGGTCCCAGCCCGAAGACCGCATCGGCGATGCGCCCATCCAGTTCGTCGCAATCGCGGTCGGCATCCCAGGGCAGCAGCACGGCGGCATCGGCGATGCCGAGGTCGGCCAGCTGGTGCGGGACGCCGTCGCGGTAGAGGGTATGGCCCTGCCCCAGGATGCCGACGACGGCGCGGCCGGTGGTGCGGCGGATCTCCGCAATCTTCTCCGCCATCGCCCGGTCCCAGACACTTTGCGCCTCGATGAAGCGCTTGGCCGCGTCGGTGGGGGCGGCGGCCTGCGATTCCGAGCGGTCGTGTGCCGCCAGCGTTTCGGTCAGGCGGCTGCGGTAGGTCTCCGTCGGGGCGGCGGGGGTGCCGACGCCCTCGCGCTCCGCCTCCGGAATGGCGGCCCAGCCGTTGCGGGCGGTGCGGCTGATGAGCGAGCGTTCCACATTCAGCGCCACCACCGGCAGCCGGTGCAGGCGGGCGAATTGCAGGATCGGCAGGTAGAAGGCCGGATCGAATCCCCAGACCGTGCGCCAGTCCGTCTCCCTAAGGAACTCGCTTTCCGTCAGTTCCCCCGCCACCCAGCGGTCGAGCACCGGCTGCAGCCGGCGCGGCAGCATTTCCATTCCGACGGCAAGGTCGGGGTTCAGCGCATGCAGGCCCGCCAGGGTGTGGAGCTGCCAGCGGTGATGGTCGGCCTTGTCATGCTGCTCCCCCAGCAGGACGATCGGCGCATCGGCGAGCCGGCGCAGCAGCGGCACCGGTTCCACCGCCGTCCCGGTGCCGTCGGCCCACACGCCCGGCGGCACGCAGCCGATGCGCGCCGCGTCCTCCGCCCGGAGGCCCGATGCGGCAACGAGGGACAGCGCCGCGAAGACCAGCGGAGCAAGGCGGGGAAAAGCACGGATGATCTGGCGCGGCAAGGGTCGGCTCCGTCGGCGCAGGCATTGCGCCAAGGTTGGAACAGTTGGAGAGAACGTCAATGGAGAGCGCCACCGATTGCGTCGTTCGGCCGCGCCGAAGAGCCGCGGCGGATGACAGGCGGGGCGTCGGCGGGTAGGATCGGCGCCGGCGGTGGACAGACGGCGGATGGAGGCGTTCCGCGCCGGCATCCGTAAATCCCGAGGCCGTTCCCAGGGCGTCCGCTTTCCCCGCCCGACCGCAATCATTCGTGAAGCGCACCGCCGCCATGCCGCACCGCAAGACCGTCATTCTCACCGGCGCCAGCCGGGGTATCGGACACGCCACCGTCACCCGGTTCAGCAATGAAGGCTGGCGCGTGATCTCCTGCTCGCGGGAGGATGTGCCGGAGCATTGCCGGCGCGATCCCAATTGGACCCACCACATCCCGGCCGACCTGTCCGATCCCGCCAGCCGCGCCGCCTTCGTGGAGGAAGCGAACAAGGCGCTGGACGGCGCCCCCCTGCATGCCCTGATCAACAACGCCGGCATCTCGCCCAAGACCCCGATCAAGGAGCGGCTGGGCTGCCTGAACGGCTCGATCGAGGGATGGCACCGGGTGTTCGAGCTGAACTTCTTCGCCGCCCTTGTGCTGGCGCGCGGTTTCGCCGCCCCACTGTCGAGGGGCAAGGGGGCGATCGTCAACGTCACCTCCATCGCCGGCCATTCGGTGCATCCCTTCGCCGGCTCCGCCTATTCCACCTCGAAGGCGGCGCTGTCCGGCCTGACCCGCGAGATGGCGGTGGAGTTCGCGGAGATCGGCGTCCGCGTCAACGCCGTCGCCCCCGGCGAGATCGAAACGGCGATGACCGGCCCGGAATACGACGTGCTGATTCCCCGCATCCCCCTGAAGCGGATGGGAAAGCCGGAAGATGTCGCCGCGGTGATCTTCTATCTCTGCGGCCCGGATTCGGCTTATGTGACGGGAACGGAAACCTTCATCACCGGCGGGCAGCATCTGTTCTGAGGGAGCTGTAGAACGGCTAAGTTAGCTCCCACCGAACCTCCCCCGCTGGGCAGGGGAAGTTCGGTGGGGTTTTGCTCCCCCTACTTCCCCGCGCGCCAGGCGATCAGCCGCCGCGCCGCCTCGGCGATGGTCTCCTCCGATCCGGCGAAGCTGAAGCGCAGGAAGCGCCGGCCGCGGGCGGGGTCGAAATCGATGCCGGGGGTGCAGGCGATGCCCGTCTCCTCCAGGATCTGCTTCGCCAGCGCCTCGCTGTCGTCGGTCATGTCCGACACGTCGGCATAGATGTAGAAGGCGCCGTCGGCCGGAGCCATCCGGGTGAAGCCCGCCTTCGGCAGTTCCTCCAGCAGAACCGCGCGGTTGCGGGCGTAGCGGGCGACGTGGCCGTCCAACTCCGCCGTGCAGTCGAAGGCCGCGACCGCCGACACCTGGCTCAGCGTGGGCGCCGAAATGAACAGGTTCTGCGCCAGACATTCGACCGACCGCAGCAGATCGTCCGGCACGATCATCCAGCCCAGCCGCCAGCCGGTCATCGAGAAATATTTGGAGAAGCTGTTGACCACCAGCGCCTGATCGTTCACCTCGGCCGCGGTGACCGCATCGGTGCCATAGGTCAGTCCGTGGTAGATCTCGTCCGACACCATGCGCACGCCGTTGGCGCGGCACCAGTCGGACAGCGCGGTCAGTTCCTCCCGGCTCAGCATCGTGCCGGTCGGGTTGGCCGGGCTGGCGACGATCAGCCCCTGCACCGGCTCCTCCAGCGCCTCCAGCAGCTCGATTGTCGGCTGGAAACGGTGCTCCGGCCCGGTCGGCAGTTCCACCGGGACCACGCCGGCCGCGGTCAGGGTGTGGCGGTAGGCCGGATAGCTGGGCGACGCCATCGCCACCCGGTCGCCCGGATCGAAGGCGGCGAGGAAGCCCAACTGGAAGGCGCCCGACGACCCGGTGGTGACGACCACCCGCCGCTCCGGCACATCCACGCCGTACCGGTCCTTGTACCATTTGGCGATGGCCACGCGCAGCGGCGGGATGCCCAGCGCCCCGGTGTAGCCGAGTGGATCGCTTCCCACGACGGCGGTGGCAGCCGCCTGCACCACGCCCTTCGGCGCGCCGGAGGAGGGCTGTCCCACCTCCATATGCAGAACCTCAAGCCTGGCGGCCTCGCGCTCCGCCGCGGCGCGCATCACTTCCATCACGAAAAAGGGCGGAATGGCGCCCCGTTTGGAAACCTTGGGCTGCTTGCTCATGATCGTCCGTCTCTAACTCTCTTTTCGGGCGGGCCGTTTTTCGCGGTTCAGTCCCGCTTGCGTTCGCTTTCCACCGTCAGCGCCAGGCTGTTGGCGCGCGGGTCGGTCGCCGTTTGGCAATAGCGGACGCCGTCCTCCATCGACACCCGGCAGCCGATGAAGCTGACCCGCCCGGGAATGGATTGCGGACGCGCAGCCTGGATCTGCGGCGCGGTCGACTTGTCCTCCAGGCCTGAGGGCAACGCCACCGACAGCAGGGCGGCCGGTCCGGCGGCGGGGCCGTCATTGCCACCGGCGGTGCCGACGCCGGCAAACAGGGTGCGGCCGATGATGGAATTGGCGATCAGGGCCGGCGCGCCGAAGCCGCCGCGGTCCACCCCCTGGGCCACCAGCATGCCGGTGCCGGGAATGCCCCGGCCGGTGCCGAAGGGCGCGCCCTGGGTGAAGGCGCAGGCAGCGCCATTCTCGTCCGGATCGATCACCATCACCCCGGCGCCGGCGGCGGCGGCACCGGCGCCGGTGGCGCCCAGCATCTGGGCGGCGCGCCGTCGGCGATGCGTGCCCAGGTCTGCGTCATGGCGCAGGGGGCGGCCACCTTGGCCAGCCAGCCTTCTATCGCGCCGTTGCGGCCAAGCTTTGCCGCCATGCGGGCATGGGCTGGCGCGGCGGGCCGATCCTGAATCACATCTTCCAGCCGCGACCAGAGCAATTGTACCGGGCGACCCAAATCGCGGGCGATCAGCGCTGCCTGTACCCCGGCGTCCCAATCCATCTTGCGCCCGAAGCTGCCGCCGGCATGGAGCGGATAGAGGGCGACGGCGGTTTCGGGCAGGCCCAGCGCATCGGCGATGGCGGCACGGGCAAGGCCGGGTGCCTGGGTCGCGAGCCAGACTTCCGCGCCGT
>JBKHVJ010000182.1:0-4796 GCA_046570145.1 Alphaproteobacteria bacterium | reverse complement strand
TCGCCCGGATGAAGGAGCTGCCGACCGACGACGACGCCTACGGCCAGGGATCGATCCGCATCGACGGGCGCAAGCTGCATCCGATGTACCTGTTCCAGGTCAAGACGCCGCAGGAATCGAAGGGGCGTTGGGACTATTACAAGCTGGCCTCGACCATTCCGGCGGAAGAGGCGTGGAAGCCGCTGGACCCCGCCTGCAGCCTCGTCGCCAAGCAGTGACGCCGGCACCGCCGGCCTTCGCCGACATCGGCACAGCATCGACAGGGAGTCTCAAGTGGTCGTCGAAGAACGCACCTACGTCCTGCACACCGGCGCAAGCCTCGCCGAATATCTGCGCATCTACGAGACGGAGGGTCTGCCGGCGCAGAAGCCGATCCTCGGCGGTTTCCTCGGCTATTTCGTGACCGAGTTCGGCACCCAGAACCAGCTCGTCCATCTCTGGGCCTATGCCGACCTGGAGGACCGCCGCGCAAGGCGGGCGCGTCTGGCCGAGAACCCGCAATGGCAGGGCTGTCTGGCGAAGATCCGCCCGATGATCATGACCATGGAGAACCGGATCATGTATCCGACCGCCTTCTCGCCCATCCGCGAGCTGCCGGTCACGACCGGGCAGCCCGGCACCGCGCCGGCCTGATCCGGGAACGGCGGACGGGCACCGGAAGGGCTGCACGGCGACGCGCAGCCCTTCCCGCTCAGGCCGCCAGATCAGGCATCGAACAGCCGGACCGGTCGGCCGGTCGCCGCCGCCTCCTTCACCGCCAGGGTGGCGCGCAAGGTTTCGGTGGCGTCCGCTCCGTCGGCCAGCGGTGCCTCCCCGTCGCGGATCACGCGGGCGAAATGGGCAAGCTGCAGGGCGTAGGGATTGCCGGGCTTCAGCGGCAGCGCCGTCCGGGTGAAGGGGTCGAGCCAGCCGCGCCCGCCCTCGTAGCGCCAGAGTTCGAGGGTCGGCGCCGTCAGCGAGCCGTGGGTTCCCGAGAAGAAATGGGTGGGGACATGCTGGCGGGCGAATTGCGGGCTTTCGCCGGCGGTCATGTCCCAGCTCCACGGCGTCGCGGCGGCGTCCGACAGGCTGACGGTCGCCAGCGCCCCGTTGCGCAGCCGCAGCAGCACCGCGGCGGTGTCCTCCACCGCGAAGCCCCGGGTCCGGTTGGAGCTGGCCGCCTGCAGGCTCCCGATGTCGCCGCACAGGAAGCGCAGGGTGTCGATTTCGTGGATCAAGTTGATCAGGATCGGGCCGCCGCCCTCCTCCCGCCTCCAGGCGGCATCGAAATAGCCGTCGGGCTTGAGGAAGGTGTAGAGGATCGTCGCCGTCACCAGCGCGCCGAGATCGCCGCGCCCGATCACCTCGCGGGCCGTCCGCAGGATCGGGTTGTGGCGGCGGTGATGGCCGACCAGCAGCGGCACGCCGGCCCGTCCGGCGGCATCCGTCAGCCGCCTTGCCGCTTCCACCGTGTCGGCGATCGGCTTTTCCACCAGGACCGGGATGCCGCGCTCGACGCAGGCGATGCCGATCGGCGCATGGGTGGCGTTCGGGGTGGCGACGACGATCCCGTCCGGCAACATGCCGGAGTCCAGCAGCGAGCCGATGTCGGGATGATGCGGCACGCCGTGCCGTTCGGCGAGCGCACGGGCCTCATCGCCCGGATCGACGATGGCCGCCAGTTGGCAGGGATACCCGTCCCGCCGGGCTTCGGCCATGGCCTCGATATGCGTCTTGCCGATGACGCCGGCACCGGCGACGGCGATGCGAAGAGGAGACATGTGAGGATCCTCGATGGGGGCCCGGTGGCGGGCGGGAAAGCGATGATCCGGCCCGGTCCCAGGAAGTTCCGCCGCGGCCGGGCAGCACCGGTTGCACAGGGCGGGTTGGGAGATGTGGCGGACGCATCGCGTCAATTGACAGCATACGTAATATCAGCTTACATACTGATTGTTAGCTGTCAATATCGCCGGCATCGCGGACTGTCTGCCGGCCGACGGTTCCCTGGCGTCTTTCCGGGCTACGATAGGATTGTGGTTGGGATTGCGAAAGGAGACGCACGCGGGTCATGCGGGTTGTGCTACCGACGGCTTCCGTATGGGAGTATCACCGCAACATGAACAGGATCGACAGGTACGCGCATGGCCATGGATGAACTCTACGCCAAACCGGGACATCTTCTCCGGCGGGCCCAGCAGATCTCGACAGCCCTCTTTACGGAGGAGTGCGCGGTCTACGATCTCACGTCGGTTCAATATGCGGCTCTGGTCGCCATCGACGGGAATCCGGGGGTGGACGCCACCCGGCTTTCGGGCCTCATCGCCTTCGACCGCTCCACGCTCGGCGGCGTGATCGAGCGGCTGGAGGCCAAGGACCTCATCTATCGCCGCCCGAGCGAGGAGGACAAGCGGATCAAGCTCCTGTACCTGTCGCCGGCCGGCAGGGACATGCTGATCACAGTGACGGCGGCGGTCGAGCGGGTGCAGGAGCGCATCCTGGAACCTCTGCGGCCGGCCGACCGCAAGACCCTCATCCAGCTCCTGATCCAGCTGGTCAACCTGCACAACGACACCCTGCCATCGTCGCTGCGGCTGGTCGTCGACCGCGAGGCGGCGGCCGAGGACACGGGCGCACCGCCCGCCGTCACCGATGGAAACACGAAACGCGGCAAGGCCGCAGCCGGTCGGAAGGTCAAGCGACGATAACAGCCTTCGACCGCGCGGGAGGAAACGGAGAGCATACGGAATGGCACAAGTTACCGCGTGGGATGCCGAGGTCGATCTTCTCGTGGCCGGCGCCGGGCCGGGCGGCATGGCCGCCGCCCTGGTCGGCGCACTGGAAGGGCTGGAGGTGATGGTCTGCGAGAAGTCGGAGCAGATTGGCGGCACCGCCTCCACCTCCGCCGGAACGCTCTGGATTCCCGGCAACACGCAAAGCCGGCGGGCCGGCTACGACGACAGCCCCGAGCAGGCGGAGATCTACATGGACCGGCTGGTCGGCGGCACCAAGGGACGCGACCTGCGCAGCGTCTATCTGGAAACCGGGCCGGCGGCGATCGACTATTACGACACCCGCACCGACGTCCAGTTCCTGCCCTGCGGGCGCCATCCCGACTATCAGCAGAACATGGCGGGCGCGGCTGTCACCGGACGGGCGATCGTCCCCAAGCCGTTCGACGGCCGCCTGCTCGGCGAGGATTTCCGGCTGGTCCGGCCGCCCATCGGCGAGTTCATGATCTTCGGCGGCATGATGGTCGGCAAGGACGACATCCCCCGCCTGATCGGCCGCTTCAGGTCGGCGGCCAACTTCACCCATTCGGTCAAGCTGTTCCTGCGCTACCTGTCCGACCGGCTGAAACATCCGCGCGGCACGCGCATCGTCATGGGCAACGCGCTGGTGGCCCGCCTGTTCTACAGCCTGCGCAAGCACAAGGTGCCGATCCGGCTCGACACCGCCATCCGCGAGATTGTGCGCGAGGGCGGCCGCGTCGTCGGCGCGGTGGTGGAAAGCAACGGCCGGGCGCTGCGGGTGCGGGCCCGCAAGGGGGTGGTGCTGGCGACCGGCGGCTTCGCCCACAACACCGAGTTCCGCAAGGCCTTCATGCCGCAGCCGGTTCCCGTCCATTCGCTGGCCTGCGAAACCGACACCGGTGACGGCCTGACCCTGGCCCAGGCCATCGGCGCGAGGATCGACGGCGACCAGCATCGCGGCGGCGCCTTCTGGACGCCGGTTTCGGTGACGCGCAGGACGGGGACCTGGAGGGGGCTGTTCCCCCATCTGGCGCTGGACCGCGCCAAGCCCGGCCTGATCGCGGTGAACGCCGCCGGCCGGCGCTTCGTGAACGAGGGCGCCTCCTACCACGACTTCGTGGAAGCCATGTTCGAAACGCACAAGCTGGTGCCGACCATGCCGGCCTGGCTGATCTGCGATGCCGCCTTCGTCGCCAAATATGGCATCGGCGTGGTGCATCCCGGCACCCGCAATCTGGCGCCGCACGAGAGGAGCGGCTATCTGACCACCGCCCCCACACTGGAGGATCTCGCGCGCAAGATCGGCGTCGATCCGGCCGGGCTGGCGGACAGCGTTCGCCGGCACAACGGCTTCGCGCTGACCGGCAGCGACCTGGATTTCGGCAAGGGCGACAGCGAACTGAACCGCTTCAACGGCGACCCGGAGAACCGCCCCAACCCCTGCCTCAAGCCGATCGAGACGGCCCCCTTCGTCGCCGTCGCGGTCTGGCCGGCGGAGATCGCCTGCAGCGCCGGATTGGCGACGGATGCCGACGGACAGGTGCTGGGCGAAGCCGGCGACCCGATTCCGGGGCTCTACGCCTGCGGCAACGACATGGCCTCGATCATGGCCGGCACCTATCCCGGTCCGGGGACGACGCTCGGGCCGGCTCTGGTCTTCGCCTACCGGGTCGCCATGCATGCGGCGGGCAAGAGCGGTGCCGCCGGCGGGGCGACCGGAGCCGCTGAGGAGCTGGACCGGGAGGAGCGGGCGGCGGCGCGCTGACGCCGCCCGCTCCGATCCGAAACCGCGTCACCCCGGGCGGGCGTCAGTCCGGCGTCCGCCCTCCACCGGGAAGCCGGGCCGAGAGCGGACCCGGCGCCCGCAGAACGGCGAGCAGCGCCTCGTTGCGCTGGCGGATCAGCGCCTCGCGCCCGCCGACCGACGCCTCCAACGCCTCGGCTCCGGCGACCAGCGCCCGCTTGCTGTCGGCGTCGAAGACCGGGGTGCCGAGATCGCCCCACCAGGAGCGGATGGGGGCGTCGAACACCTCCAAGAAGCGGGCCAGCCCGCCCGCCCCGCCTCCC